>DATGCY010000377.1:0-5559 GCA_035311385.1 Candidatus Methylomirabilota bacterium | reverse complement strand
ATCCACGCGCCGTTCGCCGGCTCCACGTGGTGGCTCACGGCCGCATCATGTGGGTGGACGGCCCCGGCTGACGGCGCGGCGCGGCGAGCTCGGCGAACTCGCAGAGCAAGGGCCGCGTGTCGCGCGGGTCCACGATCTCCTCGATCCAGAAGGTCTCGGAGGAGCGGAAGGGAGAGCGCAGCTTGTTCAGGCGCTCCTCGATCTCTTGAAGTTTCGCTTGGGGATCGGAGGCGGCGTCGATCTCCGCGCGATAGGCGGCCTCGATGCCGCCCTCCAGGGGCAGCGAGCCCCAGCGGCCCGACGGCCACGCGTAGCGCGTGCAGTAGCGCCCACCGTTCTTGTGCGCCGCTCCCGCCACCCCGAAGCAGTTGCGCACGATCACCGAGCACCACGGCACCGTCGTTTGCCAGATGGCCGACATGGCGCGGACGCCCTGCTTGATGGTACCCGTGCGCTCCGCCTCGAGCCCGATGAGGAAGCCCGGACAGTCCACGAGATAGACCACGGGCAGGTGGAAGGTCTGGGCGAGATCGACGAAGCGCTCAACCTTCTGGCAGGTGTCGGCCGCCCACGCGCCCCCGTAGAAGTATGGATCGCTGGCGAGGACGGTGACCGGCCAGCCGTCGAGGCGCGCGAGCCCCGTGATGATCGAGCGGCCGTACAGCGAGCCGATCTCGAAGAAGGAGCCCTTGTCTACTACCGCCTCCACGATGCTGCGCATCTTGTACGGCTTGCGGATGTCGCGCGGGATGGCCTCGATGAGCGACGACTCCCGGCGCGAGGGCGGATCGGAGCGTTCACCGCGCGGAGCAACCTCGTCGATGGAGGAGGGCATGTACGAGAGGAAACGCCGCGCCCGAGCAAAGGCTTCCTCCTCCGTGTCCACCGCGTCGTCCACCGCGCCCGCCTTGAGCTGGATCTCCCAGCCCCCGAGCTCGTTCTTGGAGAGCTTCTGCCCCAGGCGCTCCACCACGGGCGGTCCCGCCACGAAGAGGGCGGAGAGCTCCTTGACCATGACCGAGTAGTGCGCGGCGGCGAGATGGGCCGCACCGAGCCCGGCCACCGAGCCGAGGCCGAGAGCGACGCGGGGTACGGTGCCGATGTTGTCGACCACCGTCTCCCAGCCGCTCACTCCGGGAACGTTGGCGCGGCCCGTGGTCTCGATGGTCTTGACGGAGCCGCCGCCGCCCGAACCCTCGACGAGGCGGATCAGGGGCAGGCGCATTTCATTGGCCATCTGCTCGCACATGAGGTGCTTGCCCTTGATGGTGGCGTCGGCCGAGCCACCACGCACCGTGAAGTCATCACCACCCACCACCACGGGTCGGCCGTCGACCCGGGCGCGACCGAAGACGAAGTTGGACGGGGTAAGCCGCTCGAGCTCGTTGGCCTGATCGTAGGCGGCAACGCCGGCGATCTTCCCCACCTCGTGGAAGCTGCCCGGATCCACGAGCTTGCCGATGCGCTCGCGAATGGTGAGGCGGCCGCCGTCACGCTGCCGCTGTACGCGCTCGGCACCACCCAGCTCCTCCGCGAACCCTTCGCGCCGCCGGAGCTCCTCCAGCTCCGGCTGCCATCCCTTCGAGCTTCCGCTCGGATCGGCCATGGAGTGGGCTAGGCGAATGCCTTCCGCAGTGTGCCCGCTATCTCGTCCACGCCGGCGCGCGCCTTGTCGAGAAACTTCGTCATGCGGATGAAGCCGTGGAACAAACCGTCGTAGCGCGTGAGGGTGACGGGCACGCCCGCATCACGCAGGCGCGCGGCGTAGGCCTCGCCCTCGTCGCGCAGCGGATCGTGGGACGCGGTGATGACGAGGGCGGGGGGCAGGCCGGCCAGGCTCGTCGCCCGGAGCGGCGAGGCGAGCGGCTCCTTCCCTTGCTCCTCGCGGACCAGATAGTGGCGCCAGAACCACCGCATGGCCTCGCGCGTGAGGACGTAGCCCTCGGCGTTTTCCGCGTACGACGGGGTGTCGAAGGCGTAGTCGGTCACAGGATAGATGAGGATCTGCGAGACGAGGGCGGGCCCCTTGCGATCGCGCGCCATGAGGCTCACCGCCGCGGAGAGATTGCCGCCCGCGCTGTCGCCGCCCACGGCAACCCGGCGCGGATCGATGCCGAGCTGGTTTGCATGCGCGACGACCCACTGCAGGGCCACGTACGAATCCTCGACGGCCACCGGATACTTCGACTCGGGAGCGAGCCGGTAGTCCACGCTCGCCACCACGCAGCCCGCGGCGTTGGTCAGCGTGCGGCAGATGCCGTCGTGAGTGTAGAGATCGCCGATGACCCAGCCGCCGCCGTGATAGAAGACCAGGGCGGGATGCGGGCCGGCACCCGCGGGAGCGTAGCACCGCACGGCAATGGTGCCGCCCGCCACGGGGACCTGGTGCTCGGTCACGGCGGCCACGTCCTCGACGGGGCCCAGCCCCGCCGTGCGCGAGCGCATCGACTCGCGTGCTTCCTCGGGCGTCGAGTCCTCGATGAGCTTGAGGTTCAGCTTGGCCATCGCTTCCAGGAGGCTCTGCGCCTGCGGGTCGAGCGGCATGGCTATCTCCTCCGACGATCGAGTTCGGGCATCGAAGCGCTTCGACAGTAGCGGCCGGCCGGCACCAGGGCCCTATCATACGCGACGGCTCGGCCTTGCGGCTCTCCCGGAGCGGTGAGGCTTCTGCGTGATCCCGAGCGTGTGGGTCAGCCTTCCTTCGCGCGAAGCGCCTAGCCACGGACGCGAGACGGGGCGGGGCCTGTCGTCGGGGGTGGGGGTGCGCTCCAGCTGCGTCACCCACTTGCCTGAATCGCCGCCCTGCGGGCGGCGCACAGGACGAGGGGGTCCCACTCCGCCGGACCGCACCCCCTCCCCCGCCGCCACCCGCCCCGGTTGCACGGATGGCATCGGAGGATCGGAGTCTAGCGGTCCGGGCGCTGTTGAGGGGGCGGCGCTTCTCCTCGGTTGGGCGAGAGGCGGTTGGCGGGCTCACCGGGCAGCCGGCGAGCCGGTGGCTGAGTGGATACCTCCTGGTGCGCGGCCTGAGGCTGCGTTACGCGGCGGGGCGGGGCCTGGGGCTGCGGCGACGTCGTCGTCGGCTGCGTGCCCTCGACTCGCCGCGACGGCGCGGGCGGAGTGACGCGAGGGGCGGGAGCGGCCGGCGGCGTGGGCGCGGTCGCCGTAGCGGGCGGCGGCGACTCGATCCGACGCGATGGCGACGGTGGCGTCGGCGCTGCGGACGGCGTCTCCATTTGACGTGAGGGCGGAGGCGTGGTGCGCGCGGGAGTCTCTGAAGTGGCGGGCGCAGTCGCCGTCGTGGGCGGTGCCTCCACACGACGAGAGGACGGAGGCGCGGCGCGGCCGGCTGCTTCTGTTCCCGGCGCGGCCGTGCCCGTCACCTGCGGAGCGCGCGCGGGCCGCTGGCCGAAGTCGCGCGGCGACTGGCCTCGCGGCGGTGGCGGCGGCTGCGTGCGCACGGTCGTCACGGGACGCTCGATGCTGCTCTGACCGAAGGGTGGTCGCGGCGCCACGGAGGACGTCTCGCGCGCCGGCGCGGGCGTCACGATGCGGGGCGCCGGTGCCGATATACGCTGCGCGCCTCCGCTAGGCTCGGCGGCAGCCGGCACGACGCGCGGAGGACGCGTGGCAACCACAGACCGGCCGAGACTCGTCGTGGGTGGCCGCACGCCGCGGGTCGCTGCCGGGGCAAGGCTCGCAGGCGTGGCTGCCACGGGCGGCGCCTCGTGGATCAGCCGCAAGCTCCGATCGTCCACGCGCTGCTCGCGCGCTCCCGTGATCGGGCCGTGACCGAAGCGGTTCTCATTGACGACGACCATCGCATTCTTCACGTCCGCGTTGCGGTAGACGTTGATGTTTTGGACGTTGACCACTGTGTTGGTCACCACGACGTTGTTCACCACATGGGGGCCGCCCCAGCCACGCCACGACGGCTCGTGAACGAAGCCCGGCCGCCCCCACCACGGCACGACGGGCTCGCCCCACCCGAGGGCGACCCAGCCGACCACCGGTCCGCCGCCCACCGGGCCGCCGAAGAAGGCGACGAGGGCGGGAGAGTAGGGTGACCGCGTGACCAGCGGCCCCGGGGCCCACGCCCAGAAGCCATCCGCGAAGACCCAGCGCCCGTAGTGATAGGGCGCCCAACCCCACGGCGCGCTGTCGACCCACGTCCAGCCGTAGTAGGGATCACGGATCCACGAGCCCGAGCTATACGGCGTCCAGCCGGAGGGGAGCGCCGTCGGCACCCAGATGGACCCGTAGGTCGGCACCACGCGCCACGTCCCGTAGCGGTCGAGGTCGCTCTCCCCGTAGATCTCCGGCGCGAGGTAGCGGCCGCTCACCGCATCCTGCAGCCGATCCGTGCGCCCGTAGTTCCACTGGTCCCACTCGTCGAGGGGCGGGGCCACGAACGACGCAACCTTTGCTGCGTTCACCCCGTCGATGACCACCTCTTCGCTGGGCGTGATGACGACGGGATCGGCGCCCGCGGGGATCGCGGTGGCGCGGCCGGCGCGGCGGGTGATGAACGACGTGCGGTCGCCCGTCACATCCACTCGGTAGTAGCCGGGCTGAGTAATGGTGAAGGCGGAGTTGGGCGTGTCCACTTCGACGGTGCGTCCGGGCTCGAGGCGGCGAAGATCGAAGGCGGCGGAACCGTCCGTCACCTTGAACTGGATGAAGTTAGGCTCCTGGTTCTCCAGGCCGATCTGAGTATTGGCCCAGCCGCGGACGAAGCTGTACTGGCCGATCTGGATCTCCAGATTGCCCGGCGAGGAAGTTGACACCTCGTCGCCCGGAGCGAGCGGGGTGTTCACCATAGCCGTGGTCCAGTCGTCGGCCCCCGGCCGCCAGAACGAAACCTGGCCGTCAGTGAGACTCAGCCTGGGGGGCGTCAGATCGTAGGCGGTCTGGTCCGGGTCGGCGGGGTCGGCCGCTCTCGCCGTGGAGACGAGGCCCGGGAGGAGGCTCAGGAGCAGCAGCAAGGCCATCGTTCGTCTCGGTCGCATGATCGAATCCTCCTTCGTCCGCCTGTCCCCGTTCCAGTCCCCTTGCCGGGACCTATCACTACAGACGAATTGACGGGGCGCGGCATTCGCGCCGTAAATGCTTCGGTCTCTCTGATCGTCTCATGGGCGAGACGTGAGCAACGCAGGACTAGGAGGTGCGGCGATGAGACAGGCTGCGGGGCTTCTACTGGTGGCGGCGATGCTCCTCGGAGGCTGTGTTGCGTACGTTGGTCCCGGACGGGCAGGTATCAGCGTCGGGGCGCCGGTGGCGGTGGCCCCGGCCCACTACGGGTGGGGCTGGCACCGGGGCTAACCGGTGCCGGCCGAGCCAGCGGGAGCCGATCCGTAGGGGTCAGTCAATTCGCCAGCCTCGGCCGATCCGCGAGCATCAGCCGATTCGCCAGCGTCCGCCGATTCGCCAGCGTCAGCTGATTCGATAGACGCGGCGGGCCGTCCCGCTGAACATGGCGAGCTTCTCGTCCGCGGAGACGCCGGCCACGATGCGCTTGAAGGTGTTCCAGAGCGCCGTCCAGCCGATGCCCATCTTGTC
>DATGCY010000376.1:0-4023 GCA_035311385.1 Candidatus Methylomirabilota bacterium | reverse complement strand
CCCAGCAGCATGCCGCGGTAGAGGCGCTGGAGTTGCTCAGGCGAGAGCTTGGGCTCGAGGGCGGTGTCGAGATTCCCGTCGCTGTCGAGGATCGACAGACGCTCGATGGGAAACTGCGGCTCGATGACGGTTCTGGGCATGGGCGACTCGATTCGCTCCTATCGTACCCGAACGCTAGGAGAAGGGAATAGGCAGCGGCGGCCGTCCCCACGGCCGTCCCCCCTTGACGGTCAGCCAGGGGACGAGCTTCTTGCTGCCCGTGCGTTTGTTGTTGCGCGTGTCCACGAACTCTACCGGCCCGTCCACGAGATCGAAGATCGAGATGTCCGCGGGCGCTCCCACCTGCAGCGTGCCCAGGCCGGGGACCCGATTGATGATCTTCGCGGGCTCCCAGGTTACGCGCGCCACCACGTCTTCCAGGGGAAGGCCGAGGTTCAGGAACTTCGACATGACGTTGGGAAGTACCGGGTAGCCGGGGGTGTTGATGCTCACCCCGTGGAGATCGCTCGAGATGGTGTCGGGCTGGCCTCCTTGCTGCAGCGCGGGCTCGCACACCGTGTAGTCGAAGCTGCCTCCCCCGTGGCCGACGTCGAAGATCACGCCGCGCTGCTTCGCCGCTTTGGCCGCGGGAACGAGCTGTCCGTTCTGAACGATGTTGTTGCCCGCCCCGCTGAAGGCGTGCGTCAGGATGTCTCCTGGCCGCAGGAGGTCGAGGAGGTCCGATATGGAGCCGGGGGCGTTGCCGATGTGGCACATCACGCGAAACTGCGGGCCGGCCATGCCCGCGGCGCGAATGGCTCGCCGCAGAGGCTCCAGCCCGTTCTGCCCCACCACGGACTCGGTCATCCGCACCTTGACGCCGAGCGTGACGTCGGCGTTCTCCGCCACGGCCTTGGTGCACAGGTCGATGTCCGCGTACTCGATATTGACCATCTCGCCGATCTGGCCGGCTCCCGCGAGCCCGATGGTGGAGATGTGCACGAAGGCGAACAGGCGCGTGCGCGTCTGCGGCCTCGCCCAGTGCGTGAACACGCCAAGATTCATGGCCCCGGTGTCCCCCGCAGACACCGCCGTGGTCGTGCCGGTGATGCCGACCAGCTCATCGGCAGGGAGACCAATGCCGATGTGCGGGCAGAAGTGCGCGTGGAGATCGACGAGTCCCGGCGTGAGCAGGCGGCCCCCCGCATCGATGCGCTGGGACGAGCGGTCGGTGGCGATGCTCGGGGCCATGAGAGCGATCTGGCCGTTCTTGATGCCGATGTCGCGCTTGCTCCGCAGGCGCTGACTCGGATCGAGCACGTCGGCGTTGGCGATGACCAGATCGAACTTGAGGGCGGGGTCCGCGGGATTGAAGCCCAAGGGTGCGGGCGCCATCATCTGGCTGGCGCCCACCGGCGCTTGAGCCTGCGCCATCTGTGCGCCGAGCAGCCCGCCGGCCGCGGCCGCCGTGCTGCCGAGCTTGATCAGATCGCGACGCGAGACGTCCATGTCTCCTCCTCCGATAGCCGGCGAGGCGCGCCGACGAAATGGCTCAAGCGCCCCATGCTAGACGGAGGGCCGCGGAAGCGTCAAGCGAGTGAGCGCCGCTCGGTCGTGACGCTCAGATTCCGAGCGAGGCGAAGAACTCGCCGATCACGGCCTGCACTTCCGCGCGATGGCTACGGTTGGGGAAGTGCGGGCCGCCCTCGACCACATAGAGCCGGGCGCCGGAAATGGCGTCGGCGACCCGACGCGACATGGCCACGGTGGGAAAGCTGTCCTCGAAGCCCGCGATCACCCGCACCGGGCAGCCGATGCGCGCGCAGTCGGCGAGCCAGTCGGTGCGCTCGAAGGTCTCGTCGAGGAGGGCGAGCAGAGAGGCGACGGAGTGATGCCGGAGTCGTCCCGTCACCTCCGCATAGCGCTCGGGGCGCTCCTTGAGCCGGCGCAGGGCCGCCTCGCCCATGCGGAGGCGCACGTTGGCGTCGAAGTACTCCTCGAAGCGGCCCGTCTCCACGAGCGGGCGATGAGTCGCCCACCACGCCCTGTCCTCCGGGGGTGCCGGATACGGCGGCCCGCTGATCGATACCACCCCACGCACTCGCGCGGGCGCGTGCACCGCCGCCCACAGCGACAGGGCCGCGCCCATCGAGGCGCCGCCCCACACTGCGCGCTCGATGCCGAGGGCGTCGAGCCAGAGGAGGAGGTCCTCCATCTTCCGCGCGTACGTGTAGTCTTCCGGCCGCTCGAACCTCGAGGAGAGGCCGTGGCCGCGCGTGTCGGGGAAGAGCGCGCGGATGCGGCGCCCGAAGGGCTCCAGGTCGGCGAGCATGAAGGAGGAGTCCTCCACGGAGCCGCCATGGATCCACACCACGGGAGGACACGAGGGGTCGCCGCTCTCGCGCCAGTGGAGGCGGACGCCGTTGGCGAGGTCGATCTCAGGCAGGGCTCAAGCGCTGCTCCACGTACCGGGCGTAGCGGGACATGGAGTACGTGCAGACCCAGTACACCACCGCGATGAACAGGTAGAGGGCGAAGGGACGCACCTCGCGGTTGTTCACCACCTGGGCGGCCTTGGTCAGGTCCATGAAGCCGATGATGGAGGCGAGTGACGTGTCCTTGAAGAGGACGATGAATTGCGTCACCAGTGAGGGGATCATGTTCTTGAGCGCCTGGGGCAGGACGACGAAGAGCATGGTCTGGGTGCCGCTGAGGCCTACCGCGGTGGCCGCCTCCACCTGCCCCCGTGCTACCGACTGGACCCCCGCCCGCACGATCTCACCCAGGTAGGCGGCCTCGAAGATCACGAAGGCGGTCAGGGCGACCCAGAACTCCGGGATGGGCCGGTGCAGCGCGATGGGCACCACGAACCACATCCAGAAGATCACCATGACGAGCGGCACACCGCGGAAGAACTCTACGTAGAGCGTGGCGGGAATGCGGATCCAGGGCTGGGGCGCGAGGCGGCCGAGTCCGATGAAGATGCCCAAGAGAAAGCCGAGGACGATGGCGGGAATGGCCAGCCGGATCGTGCCGCCCACGAACTGCCCGAAGCCCAGGAAGCCCTGGATCATCAGGAAGGGCAGGTTGCGCCAGATGACGTCGAGTCCGGAGATCACCGGCGACGGCCCCCGCCCGTGATGAGCCCGGGAATCGCGGTGCGCCGCTCGATCCAGGACATGATCGAGGCGAGCCCGAGGCAAAGCATGAGGTAGATCACCGTTCCCGCGGTGAGAGCTTCGATGGCCTTGGCCGTGTAGGTCTCGATCTGGCGCGTCTGAAAGGTCAGCTCGGCCACGCTGATGGTGAGCGCCACCGAGGAGTTCTTGAGCAGGTTGAGCGACTCGTTGGTTCCCGGAGGGATGATGAGCCGCAGGGCCACGGGCAGGATCACGTAGCGATAGGCCTGGAAGGTGGTGAGCCCCGAGGCCGCCGCCGCTTCCATTTGCGTCTTCGGAATGGACTGGATGCCGGAGCGCAGCACCTCGGAGAAGCGCGCACCGCTATAGACGCCGAGGGCGAGCACGCCGGCCCAAAACTCCAGGCCGTGGTCGAACATCCACTCGCGGATCGGTTCGGGCAGCACGGGCGGCACCGCGAAGTACCAGAAGAACATCCAGACGAGGAGGGGTACGTTGCGGAAGAACTCCACGTAGAAGGTGGCGAGCGCGCGCACGGGCCGGAACTGCACGGTGCGAAACGCCCCCGACACGATCCCGAGGACGAGGGCGAGGAGCCAGGCCAGCGCGGACAGCTCGAGGGTGACGATGAGCCCGCTGAGCAGCCAGCGGCCCGACTCCCCCGTCCACAGCACCGACCAGTTGAAGGTGTAGTTCATTCGATGACCTAGTTCGCCCGTAGCAGCAGCGACTGCGGCACGGCCGTGCCGAGCGCCTTGGCCGTGGCGGTGTTGATGATCAGTTCGAACTTGTCCGCTTGCTCGATGGGAAGATCGCCCGCCCGGGCACCCTTCAGGACCTTGTCCACGAAGACCATGGACCGGCGCCAGATATACGGAAAGTCCACCCCGTAGGCGATCAGACC
>DATGCY010000375.1:0-2178 GCA_035311385.1 Candidatus Methylomirabilota bacterium | reverse complement strand
GGCCCGCCCGCGCCAGGCGCTCCAACTCTGCACAATGCTCGGACAGAATGAGGGCGCCCAGGGTCGCGCTCGTCCCCTTGAGGCCGTGGGCGGCAGCCAGGAGCGCGGCCTGGTCTCCACGCTCGGCGGCGGCCCGCAGGTCGGCGAGCGCGAGCGGCAGGCGATCGAGGAACACCGTCACGACCTTCCGCAGCGTCTCCGCGTCGCCCAGATCCTCGCGCAGTCCAGCCAGAACCTCGCGATCGATGCCCTCCCGCGCCGGTACCGGCGCGTCGCCCGCCGCGCCGTGCCCTGACAGCGGACGACAGTCATTCAGCGCGCGCCGGAGCTCTTCGAGCCTGATCGGCTTGGCGAGGTAGTCGTCCATGCCGGCGGCGAGGCACCGCTCGCGATCGCCCTCCATGGCCTCGGCGGTCATGGCGATGATGCGCGGCCGTCGCCCCGCCGGCCAGCGTGCGCAGATGGCCCGACTCGCCTCCAGCCCGTCCATCCCGGGCATCTGGACGTCCATCAGGATCACGTCGTAGCCGGCGCTCTCGAGGCGCTCCAGCACTTCCTGCCCGGCGGCCACCACGTCCGCGCGGTGCTCGAGGCGTTCGAGCAACCGCAGCGCCACCGTCTGGTTTACCGGATTGTCCTCGGCGAGCAGGATTCTGAGCGAAGCGGCGCCCGAGGCGAGCACCCGCGCGCTCTCTACGGAGAGGGGCGGCTCGTCACCGCCACCGAGGATCTCGAGCAGCCGGTCGTGGAGCACCGAAAGCTTCACCGGCTTCGACAGCACGGCGGCGAACGCCGTGGTCTCCGCCGGAGGGAGTGTCCCGCCGATCGAGGAGAGCAGCACGAGGGCGAGCGCCTCGGGTCCGCGAGTCCCGCGCAGCTCCTGGGCGAGGGTGAGGCCGTCCATGTCGGGCATCTGGTAGTCGAGGAGAGCGATGTCGCAGGGATCGCCGCGCCGTATCCACTCGAGGGCCTCACCGGGCGACCCGGTATCGCGCACATGCATGCCCCAGCGCTCGGCCTGGATCCTCAGGATGTGGCGGTTCGTCCGGTTGTCGTCGACGATGAGGACCCGCTTGCCCCCCAGTGGTCCGCTGTCGCGACGCACGGGCGCGGCCACCGTCACCGCCTCGGCCACGATGGTGAAGTGGAAAGTCGAGCCTCGTTCCGGCTCGCTCTCCGCCCAGATGCGGCCACCCATCAGCTCGCACAGACGCTGGCAGATGACCAGGCCGAGGCCGGTGCCGCCGTATCGTCTCGTGGTGGAGGTGTCCGCCTGGCTGAAGGACTTGAACAGGCGATCGAACTGATCCGGCGAGATGCCGATGCCGGTGTCCCGGACGGCAACGTGTAACTCGTGCTGCGCGCCCTCCAAGGGCCGAGACGACACCGTCACGTCGATCTCGCCCATCGGGGTGAACTTGATGGCATTGCTGATGAGGTTGACGAGAACCTGGCGGACTCGCCCGGCATCCCCCACGATGGTGGCGGGCACGCCGCTGTCGATCAGGTATGTCAGCTCTACGCTCCGGTCCTTGATGGCGGGCGCGGCGAGCTGGATCGCCTCCTCCACGCAGTCCGCGAGGTCCAGGGGCTCCTGCTCCAGCTCGAGCTTCCCCGACTCGATCTTCGAGAAGTCGAGGATGTCGTTGATGACGGTGAGGAGGTGCTCGCCGCCCGTGCGGATGGTCTCCGCCATCTCTTCCTGGCGAGCGTCGAGCGCGGTGCCCGTGAGCAGCGATGACATCCCGATGATCGCGTTGAGGGGGGTGCGAATCTCGTGGCTCATGTTGGCAAGAAACGCGGACTTGGCCTGCGTCGCGGCCTCCGCGGTCGCCTTGGCCCGCTCGAGCTCGCTCTCCGCTTGCTTGCGCTCGATGAACTGGCCCACCTGGCCCCCGACGGCTTCGAACATCCGGAGGATGTCCTCGTCCGGCTCGCGGATCTCGTGGCTGAAGAACTCCATCACGCCGAGGAAACCGCTGGGCCCGACGATGGGGAAGCCGAACGCCCCGTGGAGGCCGCAGCGGATCGCGTACGGCGCCCGCGGGAAGTTGGGGTCCTGAGTGGCGTCGGGAATCCAGGTCGCACGCCCGCTCTCCCAGACACGTCCGGGCAGGCCGATGCCGGAAGAAAATACGCTGCGGCGGTTCACCTCGGTGAATTCTTCGAGGGCCTTGG
>DATGCY010000374.1:0-2692 GCA_035311385.1 Candidatus Methylomirabilota bacterium | reverse complement strand
CAGGAGTACGTGGCCATTCGCGACATGAAGATGTGTGGCTGCCCGGCCGGCTTCGTGCACGGCCTCGCCCTTCCGCGCTTCACCGTGACGGGAGTGGAGGATCCGCGCCGACCCGACGGCATCTGGCGCTTCGCCTGGGATGTCGCTCGCGACCACATCCCGCAGGAAGATGAGATCGCGCTGGCCGTGAACCCTCCCGCCTACCGCACCGAGGATCAGCTCCATGTCCACCTGGTGCGGCTCCTCGCCGACGCGCGCGGACGGGTGGATGCTTTGCGCCCGGTGCGGGTAGAGCGGCTCGAGGATGTATGGGCGGCGGCCACCGAGCACGCCGCCTCGCAAGGGATCGCCTCCTACGGCGTGATCGTCCTGAGCACTCCGGACGGCGGCTGGCTAGTGGGCACGGTGAGCGACAGCCCCGAGCGCGACTTCACCCGGGCGCGCTGCTCGTCCTGATCATCACGCCGCGCAAGGGTCCAGAGCCGGCGGGCTAGAGCTCGAGGTCGAAGAGCACTTCGTACCAGCTGTTCGAGCCGCGCCGAATGGGCCGACGTCGAGCTCCTTGCGCCAGACGTCGAGGGACTTGTCGAGGTCTTCCTCCCACCGCACGCCCATGAGGGGCTTGAGGGCCATCGTCCTCACCGTGCCGCGTCGCCTGGTTGCATTGACAGGACGCCCGCGCCATTATCCGACTCGGCCATGAGCACGCCGAGCGCGCTTCCTCTCGACGGCATCCGGGTGCTGGAGCTCGGGCACATCGTGGCCGGTCCCTCCGCCGGTCTCCTCTTGGCCGACCTCGGCGCCGACGTGATCAAGGTAGAGCGGGCGGGCGAGGGCGATCAGTCACGCGCCATGCCCGCGGGCAGCTCCGCCCTCTTCCACTTCCTCAATCGCAACAAGCGCAGCATCGCCATCGACCTCAAGGGCTCCGCGGAGGGGCGTGCGCTCTTCCTCCGATTGGCCGCCGTCTCCGATGTGGTGATCGACAACTTCGCCCACGGCGCGGTGGAGGCGCTCGACCTCGGTTACGACGTGCTGTCCCGCACCAATCCCGGCCTGATCTACCTCGCCCTCAAGGGCTTTCTGCCGGGGCCGAACGAGACGCGGCCGTTTCTCGACGAGCTCGCGCAGATGTCGGCGGGGCTCGCCTTCATGACGGGCCCGCGCGGCCAGCCCATGCGCGCGGGCGCCTCCATCGTGGACGTGGGGGCGGCGGCGTACGGCGTCATTGCCGTGCTCGCTGCCCTCCAGCAGCGCGCCAAGACGGGGGTGGGTCAGCGCATCACCTCGGGACTGTACGAGACTACGGTGTTCTGGGTCGGGCAGTGGCTCGCGCAGTACGCGGCCACCGGCGAGCCGTCCGTGCCGCTACCCGAGATGCGCCAGGGCACGCGCATGGGCTGGGGCGTCTACCAGCTCTTCACCGCGGCCGACGGCGAGCAGATCTTCGTCGGAATCACCTCCAACGGACACTGGGAGCGCTTCTGCCGGGAATTCGGCCTCGACGATCTCCTCGCCGATCCCCGCCTCGACGACAACGCCAAGCGTGTGGCCGCCCGCGCCTGGCTGCCCGCGCGCATCGCCACAGAGCTGGCGCGGCATCCGAGCGCGGAGCTGGCCCGGCGGCTGGAGCGGGCGCGGGTGCCTTTCGCGCCGCTGCGCCGTCCCGATCAGCTCGTGGACGATCCGCATCTGAACGCCGCCGGCCAGTTCGTGGAAACGCCCCTGCCTGGACAGGCGCCGGCCAAGCTTCCCAAGCTGCCCGTGCGCAGCACGGCGTTCGAGATGAGCCTGAGGCGCCCCGCCCCGCAGCTCGGCGAGCACACGCGCGAGGTGCTGGAGGAGATTGGACTCACCGGAAAGGAAATCGACGCCCTGGCGTCACGGAGGATCATCGGATGAGCGACCTGCCTCGAACCGTCAAGATCAAGGAAGTGGGACCGCGCGAGGGCTTCCAGTTCGAGAAGGGTGGAATCAGTCTCGCCGACAAGATCTCCCTCGTCGACGCCCTCACCGACACCGGTGTCAAGACCATCGAGTTCACCTCCTTCGTGAGCCCGAAGTGGGTGCCGCAGATGGCCGACGCCGAGCAGATGGTCGACGGCATCAAGCAGCGGCCAGGCGTCGAGTACGAAGCGATCTGGCTCAACGTGGCGGGACTCGAGCGCGCCGCGCAGTTCCGCAGCCGTCTCCACCTGCGTCCCATGTTCGGAGTGGCGGGCAGTGACACGTTCATGCGCAAGAACACCAACCGCAGCGTGGACGAGCGGATCGAGGAGCTGCCCAGCTGGGCCGAGCGCTACCAGGCCCTCGGCATGGACTGGATCGACGTGGGAGTGATGGCGGCCTTCGGCTGCAACTACGAGGGCGACGTGGAGCCGCGCCACGTCGTGCGTGTGCTGGAGAAGGTGGAGGACAAGGCGCGAGCCTGTGGCTCACGGCTGGGCGGCATCGGGCTCGCCGACACCATGGGCTGGGCCAATCCCCTCCAGATGAAGCGCGTGGTGGGGATGGTGCGCGAGCGCTGGCCGGACACGCCGGTGAAGCTCCACCTCCATGACACGCGCGCGCTCGCCATTGCCAACGTGGTCGCCGCCCTCGAGATGGGAATCGACTGCTTCGACAGCGCGGTGGCAGGGATGGGCGGGTGCCCCTTCGCCGCCCACAAGGGCGCCGCGGGGAACATCACGAC
>DATGCY010000373.1:0-2034 GCA_035311385.1 Candidatus Methylomirabilota bacterium | reverse complement strand
TCGGCGAGCGCGTGCATTCGCCCCGTCACGTGGCCATCGTCTTCTTCGCCTGGCATCCCGGGGCGGACGGCGAGGCGCTGCAGCGCTGGTCCGACGCCCAGGGCTATCCCGTGCCCCCTGAGGACGTGGCCAAGCTCGAGCACGCCTACGGCAATCCCAAGCTCACCCTCCTCGACTACGGCTATCTCGTGGGTCGGCATCCCCTCGATCTCTGGGTGGCGGGCGAGCTGAGCCGGACACCCGCGCTCGGGTGGGACGAGCTCATGTCGCGCAGCACTGGGCCGCGCCAGCTCGCCTCGAACTGGCTCCTCGAGGCGCGGCAGAAACATCCTCAGGATTTGCGCGTGCGCATTCAGATGGAGCAGGACGCCTTCGCGCAGATGACACCCTCGTGGCGCCGGCTGGGCTTTCCCTTCGAGCAGCTCGTGCCCTCGTACGCCACGGCCATCGGAAGCTCCGCCGATCGCCCTGCCGCCCTCGCCGAGCTGATGGGCATCATCGCCAACGACGGCGTGCGCCGATCCCCCACCTCCATCCAGTCCCTCCGCTTCGCCACGGACACGCCATACCACACGGTGTTCGCGCCGAAGGCCGGCGACGGGGAGCGCGTGATGTCGGTACCGGTCGCCCGCGCCCTGCGCAAGTCGCTCGCGGAAGTGGTGGAGACCGGCACCGCTCGTCGCGTCGCCGGTGCCTTCCAGGGAGCCGGCGGGAAGCCCATCGTGGTGGGAGGGAAGACGGGCTCAGGCGACAACCGCTTCGACACCTTCGCGGGTCGCGGGCGCCTCATTTCCTCGCGCCCGGTGAGCCGCACGGCCGCCTTCGTCTTCTACATCGGCGACCGCTACTTCGGCATCCTCACCGCCTCGATCACGGGGAAGGTTTCGGGCCAGTACCAGTTCACGAGCGCGCTGCCCGTGACCGCGCTGCGGTTCCTTGCGCCGGAGATCAACGCCCGCCTCTCGCGCAACGTGGTAGCGCGGACGGCCACCCCCGCCCTGACCGCCCAGACGCAGGAGGGCGTCAGCCGATAGCCGCGGTACGTAGTCGCTCTCCCGATTCCTTGTCGAAGACGTGCCACCGCGTGAAGCCGAGCCCCACGGTCACGCCGCGCCCAAGACGCGGGTCGTCCGCCGCGTAGGCATGCACGTCGCGATCGCCCATGCGAATGGTCAGGATGCTCGCATTGTTCATGGGGAGGCTCAGCCGCTCCGTGATCACCCCGCAGGCCGCTCCCTCGCCCCCCTCGAGGAAGACCCGAACGTCCTCGGGCCGGACCCCGATCCAGGCGCCCGGCTGACGAAGGGGCGGGGCGAGCTCGCCGCCGTCGAGCACGCTCAGCGGCGGTGTGCCCACGTGGCGGTTGAGGAAGCCGGCCACGAAGAGGTTGCGCGGGCTCTCATAGATGTCCGCATAGGCTCCGATCTGGACGATGCGTCCGCGATCCATGATGGCGAGGAGATCGGCCAGGATCAGCGCCTCGTGGTGATCATGGGTCACGTACACCGTGGTGATGCTGAACTGCTGCAGGAGCATCTTCAGGTTGACGCGATACTTCTCGCGCAGCGCCTGGTCCAGGTTGGCGAAGGGCTCGTCCACCAGGAAGAGCGCGGCGTCGCGGGTGATGCACCGCCCGAGGGCGACCCGCTGCTTCTCCCCTCCGGAGAGCCCGGTGGGCTTGCGGTCGAGGAGATACTCGAGCTCCACGCCCATCAGCTCACTCGTCCGCCGATACTTGGCTTGGGCGAGGGCGTCGAGCTCCGGGGTCTTCTTCCGGAACAAAAAGTACGAGAGCACATTGGTCCGTGAAGTGAAGTGCGGATAGAGCGCGTAGTTCTGGAAGACCATGCCGATGCGCCGCGCCCCCGGCGCCACGTCGCTCACGTCCACGCCGTCGTAGCGCACGCGGCCCGCGTCGGGGGTGATGAGCCCCGCAATGAGCTTGAGGAGGGTGGTCTTGCCACAGCCGCTCGGGCCCAGCACGACCATGGTCTTGCCGTCGGGCACGGTGAGGCTCAGGTCCTGGATGGAGAA
>DATGCY010000372.1:0-19402 GCA_035311385.1 Candidatus Methylomirabilota bacterium | reverse complement strand
GTACCCACGTCCACGCCAGTGGGACTCACGGTCACCACGGCAGGAGCCGGAAGCGGCACCATCACCAGTTCGCCGGCCGGTATCACATGCGGGACGACCTGCTCCGCCACCTACTCGCCCGGAACCGCTCTAACTCTGACGGCCGCGGCAACGACGGGCTCGACCTTCACCGGTTGGAGCGGCGCCTGTACGGGCACGAGCTCCTGCAGTGTGACACTGACGTCCGATACGAACGTCACGGCAACGTTCAGCCAGCAGCAGACCCAGACCCAGTATCAGACGCTCATGGTCGGCGTCTCCGGCAAGGGAAGCGTGACGAGCTCGCCGGCAGGAATCCAATGCGGCGGGACCTGCTCGGCCGCCTACCTGAGTAGCACGTGGGTGACCCTCACCGCCACCGCTGGCTCGGGGAACTTTGGTTTCATTGGCTGGAGTGGCGCCTGTAGTGGTACTGGCCCCTGCACGGTGAGCATGAGCACCGCCCAGACCGTCAACGCGACCTTTAGGAACCTAAACTCGAAAGGACACTGAGCGGGCGGCTCCCAACTCAACCTGCTCGAAGACGTGGGGTGAAGATACGGGTGGCCTACGGGACATCTCCGTGGGCCACCCGCTCGCACAGTGCGGCGAACTGCTGGGTGACGGCAGCCCAACCGAAATCTCTGCGCACCCGCATCGCGGCGGCTTCACCAAGCCGCCGCGCCATGGCGCGATCGTGGAGAAGGCTAACCACCGCACCAGCGAACGCTCGAGGATCGTCGGCGAGGAGAAGCTCCTTCCCGTCCGCGATCGGGAGTCCCTCGGCGCCGATGTGAGTCGAGACGACGGCTTTCTCCATCGCCATCGCTTCGAAGATCTTAAGCCTCGTGCCGCCGCCGATGCGCAACGGGACCACCACGGCCGCGCATCGTTCGAGATACGGCCGGACGTCTGGGACGGTGCCCGTCACCGCGACACCGGGCACCCGGGCGGCCAGCTCGCGCACGGTTCGAGTCGGATCCCGCCCGACGATGGACAGACTCGCGTCGGGAACATGACGGCGCACCAGCGGCAGAATGTCCGTGACGAACCAGGCGACCGCGTCGACATTCGGCATCCAGTCCATGGATCCGACGAAGACGAGTTCCCTCGGCGCGCCCGCCCCCGAGGCCGAAGGGCGGAAGAAGTCGACATCGACCCCGGTCGGGATCGACGATACCTGAGCGACGCCGTACGTATCCCGAAAGGTGTCGCGGTCGACTTCCGATACGGCAATCACGTGATCAAAGCGTCGGCACTCCTGTCGTTCGAAGGCTTGCATGCGGCGGGATTGCTCGGCCAGGTACGCCCGCAGGGCAAACGACCGGGCGACTTGCGCACGGCGAGTCCAGATCGCCGCTTCGACATTGTGCTGGAACAGCATCGCCGGAACTCCGAGTCCGACGGGAACGTTGACAGCCGGCACGAGGAAATCACACACCAAAAGATCGATTCCTCGATCATGGACCGCGAGCGCTATCGCCTCACGCATCGCCGATGATCGATATCGAGCGACCGCATAGGGCAATCGAGACGTCAGGTTGCGAAGAAGCGCCCCATAGTAGGCGGGCGTTCCCTTATCTGGCAGTGAGAGCGGCACGGTCAGGAGTTCGTCGCAATACTCACGCGCGCGACTGCTCGCGTCCAATGATGCGCTCCCATCAGCTAGCGTCAGGTAGGTCACGTCAGCGTGCCCACGCAGACCACGAAGCATATGGTAGGTGCGGATCTTCCCGCCCTTGTCGAGGGGGTGCAGCAGCTCGGTCTTCAGCCAGAGGACGCGCATTCGTGCGAGGCAGTGTGTCTGGTCAGGTCAGGCGCCGGCACCCGCCGAAGATTCGGTCTCTGCTCCAAATGGTTTTCACGGCCGAAGTAGTATAGGATCCGTGGAGCGAGGGATCAAACGTCATACAGAATTTGAAACACCTCAACTGAACCTCCACCGGCGTCAGCTATCTGCGGCAAGGGGACCGAGTCTGGGGCCCACCAGTCTTCTTCACCATCGAGACCACCAACTCGTGCAACTTTCGGTGCATTGACTGCCCGCAGAGCGATCAGGCGCATCACTTCATCAATTGGCGAAGGATCGTGTCCCTCGGGGACTTCAAGCGCGTCATCGCCAATCTCCGGTCGTGCTTCGACGTGCGCATCGTGTCTCTTCATCGCGATGGCGAGCCCCTGCTGGCGCCTGGCGACGGTAGAAGGAAGCGCGACGCAGCTGGTCACCGCAAGGTCTTGATGGTCCCCGTCACTGGCCCCACATTGCCGAACGGATCCCGGGCGCTCACGCGGACGTGGTACTCCCCATCAGGTAGGCGTTCGGGTAACTGATAGGCGAACCGCCGGGTGTAGAAATAGCAGCAGCGCTGGCTCAGATTGTCGCCCAGATGCGTCACCCGATAGGTCTCCTGGCGCTCGGGGGACGTGAGACGGAGCGTCTTGAAGGTGCTACCCTGCTCCGGGCGATCGAGGGTCCGCGGATCCAGGGCAGCGCAATGTCGCCAAGACAAGAGTAGTGCCGAATGGGTTGGGCAATCACGCTCGGACAATTCGAGGAGGTGCCCTCCTTCTCTTGCACCATCGCGGCGCAGCGCCTATCATCTGGGCTTCATAATGGCAACGCTTTGGACGAGAACATCCAAATCCGCGGGCGAGGCTGTAGCAGGATTGGAAGCGTCCTCCATGGGCGACACGATCTCGGAGCCTGCTGAGTTGACACCTGAGGGGCCAGGCTCGGAGGCGCTCGTCGGTCGAGGCCACAATCTCTGGGCGGGTCTGGTTGCCTTCATCTTTGTGGCATTGCTGGCTGCGCTCTACTCGGGCATCCTCCGCGATTTGGCATGGCAGTGGTGGGACGACTCCAACTACACGCACGGCTTCCTTGTGCCGATCTTCAGCGGGGTGCTTGTTTGGCAGCGGCGCAAACAGCTGACAGCGCTGCCGGCTGAGGGGAGCTGGATCGGGCTTCTCGTACTCCTCCTGGGAATCGGGATTCTCCTTCTGGGCGACATCGGCTCCGAGAATTTCCTCATGCGGAGCTCGCTGATCGTGATCCTGGTGGGCTTGGTGCTCTTCCTTCTCGGGCCGCGAGTCCTCCGCGTCGTGGCCTTCCCTCTGCTCTTCCTCATTTTCATGGTGCCCCTGCCGTCGACCATATTCTACGCGGTAGCCCTCCCGCTCCAGACTCTCGCGGCACGCAACGCGGCCTGGACGCTCGATGCCCTGGGCGTGCCCGTGCTGCTCGACGGCAATGTCATCCACTTGAGCAAGCAAAGCCTCGGCGTTGCCGAAGCTTGCAGCGGCATCCGTTCCCTGATCTCGCTCCTCTCCGTGTCAGTGGGCTGGGCCGTGTTGACGCTCTCAGGGTTCTGGGCCGTGGCAATATTCGTGGCCGCGGTGGTCCCGATCACCATCGTCGCGAATGCCGGCCGCGTGGTGGTCACCGGGCTCATCGGCCAGTGGTTCGGGGTCGAGTATGCGCAGGGCTTCTTTCACACCTTCTCCAGCTGGCTGGTCTTCGTCTTCGCGTTTCTGTGCCTGCTGGGAGTACACAGCACGATTCGGCTTGTCCAGGCGCGCCGAGGGAAGCGGACTCCATGAAGCAATCTGTGCGGGTGGGGTTGTCGCTAGTGCTCCTGATCGGCGCACTCCTGCTGCTACATCTCCGCTCGTCGAGCGAGGCGGTACCGATCCGGAAAAGCCTCGACAGCTTCCCGAACACGGTGGGCCAGTGGGAGGCCCGCGAAGGGGTGCTCCTCGATCTAGACACCTTGAATGTTCTCAGACCGAAAGACTACATCATGCGCCGCGACCAAGACCCTTTGGGTCGGAGCGTCTTCCTCTTCGTTGCCTACTGGGACAGCCAGCGCAAAGGCGCGCAGCCTCACTCGCCGAAGAACTGTTTGCCAGGGGCCGGCTGGGAGCCACTCGAGGCCTCGATGGTCACGATTCCTCTCCCCCGCCCTTTCGCGCCGATCATAGTAAACCGGTACCTGATACAGAAGGATCGGGACCAGCAAATTGTCTTCTACTGGTATCAGTCTCAGGGAAAAGCGATAGCCGGAGAGATGGCCGCCAGGGTGCAGATGGTGAAGGATTCGATCCTGCGGCACCGGACCGATGGGGCGCTCGTGCGAGTCTCGAGCGCGGTGTACGGCAGCGTACAGGACACGTCTGACCGTTTGGAAAGGTATATCCAGGTCGTGTACCCTCTGCTGAGCGAATACCTGCCCGAGTGAGGGGGAGAGCGATACACCCGATGTCTCGGCATCTCCGAGCGTGGACCATGCTTCTGGCGGTTGGACTGCTCGTCGCGGCCGGGTGCTCCCGCTCCCCGGAAGCCCAGAAGGCTCGCTATCTGGAGCGGGGCGACAAGTACGCGGCGCACGAGCAATATCGCGAGGCCATCCTGGAGTACCGCAACGTCCTTCGCCTCGACGCGGCCAACGTGCGCGCCACGCGACAACTCGGGCTCATGTACCACCAGCTGGGCGAGTACGCTCAGGCCTTCCGCTTCCTCCTGAAGGCCCAGGAGCTGACCCCCGACGATAGCGACGTGCGCCTCAAGCTCGGCGGAATCTATCTCCTCGGGGGGAAGCTCGACGAGGCGCGCCAGGAGGCCGCTGCCGTCCTCAGCAAGGAGCCCAACAACGTCGACGCCCTCGCCCTCCTCGCCGATACCTCGACCACCCGCGAGCAAGTGGAGGCGACGATCAAACGGGTCGAGGAGGCCCTCGCCACCGTGGGCGACCGGGCCAAGCCGCACCTGGCCCTCGGCACCCTCTACCTCCGAAAGCAGGATCCGGATCGAGCCGAGCGCGCCTTCCAGGACGCTGTCGCGCGGGAGCCCAAGTCGGTGGAAGCGCATTCCCTCCTCGGCTCCCTCTACCTCGTCAAGCACGACGCCGCCCAGGCCGAGCGCGAGTTCAAGACCGCGGCCGACCTCGCCCCCATCGGCTCCCCGGCGCGGCTGCGGCTCGCCGATTTCTATCTTTTCGCCCAGAAGCCAGACGAGGCCAAGCGTCTCCTCGCCGAGATGACCCAGAAGGCGCCCGACTTTCTGCCCGCCTGGCGTCGCCTCGCCCAGCTCGAGCTTGACGAGGGCCAGTACGACGCGAGCCTCAAAACCTTACAGGCGCTGCTCAAGAAGAACCCCTCCGACCTCGAGGGGCAGTTCCTGCTCGGGCGCCTGCGCCTGGCCAAGCGCGAAACCAACGAGGCGATCCAGGATTTCCAGAAAGTGCTCAAGCTCGAGCCTCGCCATGCTCCTGCGCATCAGCAGCTCGCCCTGGCCCAGCTCCAGGCCGGCAATATCCAGCAGGCCAAGGCCGAGCTCAAGGAGGCAACCTCGATTGCCCCCAACTTCAGCGCGGCGGTGCTCACGTTGGCCCAGTTGAACCTCCAGACGGGGGCGGTTCAGCCCGCCATCGAGGACCTCGAACGCTTCGTTGCTCGGCAGCCGCAATCGTTCGATGCCAACGTGCTCGTGGGCACCGCCTATCTGACCAAGGGCGAGCCCGTCAGGGCCATCGACGCATTTCACAAACTCGAGACGCTCGCCCCCAAGGATCCACGGGGGCCCTATCTGATCGGCCTCGCCCTCCGGACCCAAGGGAAATCCGCGGAGGCGAAGAACGCATTCGAAACCGCCCTGGCCCTCGCCCCCGCCTACCTCGAGCCCCTGCAGCAGCTCGTCGCTATGGACATCGGGGAGAAACAGCCCGATGTCGCCCTCGCCCGCCTCACGAAGCAGATCGCGCTCGTGCCGAAGTCAGGCGGTCTGCACTGGCTGCTCGGCACCGTGTATCTCAGCCGGCGCGAGCCTGACCGGGCAGAAGCCGCCTTCCTGAAGGCTATCGAGCTGCAGCCGACCCTCATTGATGCCTACGTCAAGCTTGCTCAAATCTATGGGACCTCGGGTCGCTACGATCAGGCCGTGGGCAAGCTAAACGAAGCCCTCAAGGTGGATCCCCAGAGCGTCCCCGCACACATGACTCTTGGGGTCGTATATCAGACCAAGGGAGACATCCCGAAAGCGCAGCAGGCCTTCGAGAAGGTCCTGACGCTGAACCCGCGGTTCGCGCCCGCGGCGAACAATCTGGCCGTGCTCTACTCAGAACACGGCGGTAACCAGGAAAAGGCGCTCGAGTTGGCCCAGCGCGCCAAGGATGCGATGCCCGACGACCCGCACGTCTCGGACACATTGGGGTGGATCCTCTACAAGCGCGGCGTGTATCAGCGAGCCGCAGACTTGCTCAAGGACAGCGCGGCCAAACTGCCGGACCAGCCCGTCGTCCAATACCATCTCGGCTTGGCGTCCCTGAAAGCTGGAGACAAGCAGGGGGCCCGCAAAGCATTGACCGCGGCGATCAACTCGCCGACGAGCTTCGCGGGCAAGGACGACGCGAAAAAGACTCTGGCCGAGATCCAGTAAAAGAGGCGAATTGAAAGGATCTTAGGTAGGCAATTTGCTGCACAGCGGTTCGAACGCAGCTTTTCAAGCAGAAGTTTGCACAGGCAGAGGGGATAGCGGTCGTAAGGGCTTGAGCTTATGTGCTTTTTATCCTATAAGTCACTGGCACGATAGATGCGGTAGGCCTGGCGCGAGGGAATAGCCCCAGCGCTCTGGGTAGCAGCCAACTCTTACAACTAGCGGGAGGAAGGTGATGCTCAGAAGGTGCTCCGGCTATGCAGCAGGGGGCACATGGGTCGTAGTTGCCGTGGCCATACTCGGGATGGCCCTGGTAGCTACAGCAACTCCTGCCCAAGCAGTTACCTTCGACCTCACCAGCTGCCATGTCAGCGGCGGCGATTGTGGCGCGCAGACCAGCTTTGGCACCGTAACGCTGACTCAGAACGGGGCGAACGTCGATTTCGTCGTGTCGCTGGCCGGCGGCAATAGATTCGTACAAACGGGGTCGGCGGACCAACAACTCTTCAAGTTCAACGGCGCTGCGAGCGCGGGAAACATCATTAACGAGGCCACCGCCAATCCACTGAACGCCGTCCCGGGGGGCCTGCAGGGATTCGCTGGGGCTTTCAACCAGCCCGTCACAGGGAATTTCGGCTTTGGGATCGCATGCGCCACTGATCCCTGCAGCGGAGGTTCTACTCCAGTATTCACTGAGCTCACCTTTACCGTTACCAATGCGACGATCGCTCAGTTGACCGTCCCGAACAATCTCAACAACCTCTTCGTCGCCGACGTACTCATCGACAGCAATCGCCAAACCGGGCCGGTAGACGTAACAGGGCCAGGGGTGGTGCCGGAGCCCACGACTCTCTTGATGGTGGGTACTGCCTTGGTAGGCCTCGGAGCAGGGTGGAGGCGGAGGGTGTCCAAGAAGGCGTAGTGCGCGTTCCAGCCCTCCAAGTTCCAGTCCTCCAATAAGCCGGAAGGTAGATCCCGAAATCGAGGAGGGGTATCGAGGATACCCCTCCTCGGTTCATGAGTGACCCGTCGCGACGGCGCTAAGGCGCTCGAGTTAGCCCAGCGCGCCAAGGAAGCGATGCCGACGACCCGCACGTCTCGGATCCATTGGGGTGGATCCTCTACAAGCGCGGCGTATATCAGCGAGCCGCAGACTTGCTCAAGGACAGCGCGGACAAACTGCCGGACCAGCCCGTCGTCCAATACCATCTCGGCTTGGCGTCCCTGAAAGCTGGAGACAAATAGGGCGCCCGCCAAGCATTGACCGTGGCGATCAACTCGCCGACGAGCTTCGCGGGCAAGGACGACGCGAAAAAGACTCTGGCCGAGATCCAGTAGGAGGCCCCGCACGCCACCGCCCGCCGAAACCCGTCCTTATCGGGCTCCGCAGCTACGTAGCATGCACCTCCGTGAGAGCGTCAGGGATTAGGCAGCGGATGCGCTGAATCCAAGGTCTGAAGCTCTTGCGAGGTCAGGGTGAGCGAGAGCGCCACAGCGTTTTCCTTTACATGGGCTACCGAGCCGGATTCGGGGATCGCAATGACATTGCCGCTACGAATGGTCCAGGCCAGCGCGACTGCGGCGGGCGAGCAACCATGGGCGGCACCGATGCGCGCGAGCGCGGGATCACCCAGCAATTTGGCGCCTTCACCGCCCAGCGGCGAATACGCCATGACCGGCATGCTCTGCCGCTCGCACCACGGCAGCAGATCACGCTCAATGCCTCGATCGGTGAGGCTGTAGGCGATCTGGTTTGTCGCACAGCGGTCGCCGTTTGGCACGCGGAACAGTTCGTCCATCTCGCGAACCGTGAAGTTCGAGACGCCCCACGCGCGAATCTTCCCCTTCGTGCGTAAGCCTTCGAACGCTGTGACAATGGTCGACAGGCCCACGATCTTCTGTGGCCAATGCAGAAGGTAGAGATCGAGATGATCCGTGCCGAGACGGGCAAGGCTCGCCTCGCACGCGCGCGCGATGCCGTCTGCCGCTACATGAGTCTCCCTGACCTTGGACACGAGGAAAACACGATTGCGCTGACCGGCAATCGCACGGCCGATAAGTTCCTCGGACCCGTATAACTCTGCCGTGTCGATCAGCGTCATCCCGAGGGACAGGCCTGTGCGCAGCGCTTCTTCTTCAGCGGCCGGAGGATGTCTTCCCTTTCCAAGACGCCCAGACCCCTGGCCGAGGGCCGGGACGATGGTCCCGTCCCGGAACGTGACCGTCCGTCCCGCGGCGGCAACCGCACCCCTGGCAGCACCCTGGGCCCAAGCACCCGAGCGCACAGCAAGCATCGCGCCGGCAGAGAGGAACGACGTTGCGCAAAGCCCGGTGAAGTCGCGTCGATCCAGCAATCGCTCGTTCATGTCTTTGGCCTCATGCGTTTACTTTCGAGTACCTATCGTCGCGGCCTCAAAAGTCGCCGGCCGGGAAACGATCTTCAGTAGGAAATCATCACCGACCTCGCGCCCCGTTTCGGTGACTATATCGAAGACAACACAGGTCTGGCTGAGGAAAGTGCCAAAACCACACACGAGGGCAATTTGATCATCAAGCATCCTGCCGTACCATACGTCGCTCCCTTTGCGGCGTTCATGGCTTTCATCGCGCTCGCACATTGGCTTCCGGTGTCGCCTCGTTTTCTGTATCCGCTACGCGTGGTGGTCGTCGGAATGGTGGTCGTCGTCTGTTCACGACATCTCATCTCGTTCCGCGCCCGCAATTGGGCGGGCAGCATCCTGATGGGCATCGCGGTGTTCGTGCTCTGGATCACACCAGACGTGTTCTGGCCAGCGTATCGAGATCACTGGCTATTCGACAACTTCCTGCTCGGCTCGGCTCGGAGCTCGGTCCCACAGGAAGCCAAGGAGAGTTTGGTCTTCGTAGCCTTTCGAGTATTCGGCTCCGTGGCGCTGGTGCCTATCGTGGAGGAACTTTTCTGGCGTGGCTGGCTGATGCGCTGGCTCATCCGTCCCGACTTCGAGGCCGTCCACCTTGGGACGTACACACCGTACTCGTTCTGGCTGACGGCAGCGCTCTTTTCCGCGGAACATGGATCCTACTGGGATGTCGGCCTTCTTGCCGGCATCCTCTACAACTGGTGGATGGTGCGCACCCATCGACTGGCGGACTGCACGGTGGCGCACGCGGTGACGAACGGGCTCCTGGCAACTTATGTTCTCGCCGGTGATCAATGGCAATACTGGCTGTAGCGGCAGGATGTGCAGATCCTTGCATATGACTTGGACTGCACAGTCGTGCATCTGAAGTACGTGTATAGCGACTCTCAGAGAGTCGAAGCCGATCTCTAGACTGTGGATCGCTCGCCTTCACGCTATCGAAGCGACTGACAAGAAATTGTCCGTGATATCATTCGGCGTGCTCTCCTTGGCCCGTGGCTGGTTCCTCAAGAATCGCAGAATCCGACCGACGGGCGCCGCCAGCTTTCATTGCCTCTCTGCTCGTCGAGCGTAGCGGAGGTTACGTCCAATCCGCTCTCGCTCGAGCGCAACGTCCCCGTGGCCGAAGCACTCTCCTGGAGCGAAAAGTTGTCGTCCAAGGGTGCGGCCTCACCGTCAGGTGAGAGCAGCCCGTGGTGAGTCACACGAGGCCTATAACAGAGGCGTCGGCGGACGACCAGACCACGGACACGCACGAAGAGGCCGCCGACTCCAAAAACTCCAAGGCACGTTGCGAGCGCGGCGACCCCGCGTCTCTCGCAGAGTTTGATCGCCGTGGGCCGTCCCGTCTTGCTGCTCGCTCTCGCTGCTCTCTGCTGCGTGGGGTGTCCCTCAATCGCCATCGCGCAGCTACTCAGCCTGAGCTGGACCGACAACTCGGGAGGCCTCGCCGCCGTGATCATCCAGCGAGCACCGGCCATCACCGGGCCATATGTGCAGATCGCGCAGGTTGCTCCAGGAGTCGTCTCGTACACCGACACGACGGTCTCACTCGGCACTATGTATTGTTATCGCGTGGCGGCGATTAGCGACGCCGGGATGTCCGCTTTCTCCGACCCTGCCTGCGGCAATCCTTCGGGTGGATTCATTCTCGCTGTAGCCAAGGCCGGGAGCGGGGCAGGAACCGTCACGAGCAATCCGGCCGGCATCGATTGCGGCACGGCTTGCGCTTACACGTACCTGGCCGGAAAAGTGGTCACGCTGACGGCCACGCCGTCATCTGGATCCGCCTTCAGTGGGTGGTCGGGCGGCGGCTGTGGCGGCACCGACACCTGTACCTTGGTCGGCAACACGTCCGTGACCACGACGGCCTCGTTTGTTGCGGGAGGGCCGAGCTCCACCCCTCCAACGCCAGCTTCACCGCCTGCCCTCACATTGACCTATAACGGCAAGCTGCGAGATCGCGTCGGACAAGGCAATGCCGCCCTGGCACCAGATGGCGCCCTCGACGGCACCCTCACGGCGACCCTGAGCGCCACCGGCGGCCGCACCATCACGGCGCTGCGTCTCGACAGCAATGGCCCCGGCACCTGGGACACGAGCAGCGCCACCGAGTTCTGGGCCCTCGCCGTCGCCCCCTCGCTCGACGGCGCCGTGCTGAATACCCCCGACACCATGGCCGTGAGCTTCCCTGTCGCCGACGGCGGCAGCTTCGTCCTCTTCGCCGCCGACTACCAAAATCTCGAGTTCCTTCCCGGCCGCACCCTCACTCTCACCGCCATCTTCTCGGACGGCACGACCGCGATTGCGGAGACCACGGTGCCGTAGACGTTCCACTTCCGTGACCGGCAACAAAGCGTCGCGCGGACCGATTCTCCGCACCGTGGTCAGACGAGCCACTTGGATGATCATCGGCGCAGTGCGGCCAGGGTCGAGGAGCGGCGCTGATGCCGCAGAGGCGAGCGCACGATCATGGCCGAAGCCTCTCAGGAGTAAAGACACCCGCGGTGCCCGGTGGGACGAGGGTGCCCAAGAAACTGCCTCGTCGGCACAACAGTCCGTGTTGGCCACGTGACATTGGCGTCAGCATCGCAACCAAGACTCTTCACTTCGTTTCTGGCTAATTAGCCGAGTTCATTGCCCTTCGGCGACTGGTATATGAGTTGCTCATCTCGGTGGTCATGCAAACCCCCCCATCCAAAGACAGGCGGCAGTTCCCCCGAACTCGTGTCACCTGGCCCATCGTCGTTCACGCGGGAGCAACCCGCTACCTGACGAGCTGTGTGGACATCAGCCGGTTTGGCGCAAAGGTCAGAACCAAGGCTCGGCTCAGGGTAGGAACGCCCGTACAACTCGAGGTCGTACCTCCGGAGGGCCCACCGCTTCGAGTTGGGGCGATGGTCTGGCGGGTTGATCCCGATGGCCCCGCCTTCCTCTTCAGCAGTGGCATTCAGCACCGACTGCTACGTGCGCCGCAAGAGCCTAGCGTCTCGCAATAGACCGCTTAGTATCGCCGCTCCGCCCGCGATCCTGACACTGAGCTGCGACGCTACCCTCTCGACGGGACCGACCATGCGGGCGGCTCGTAGTTGAGGGCCGGACGAACGGTCTGCGCGAGTATTGCGATGCTGAAGGGTTTGCTGAGGAACGGTTCGCCGGGAGCCAGCCACACCTCGTAGTCCTGAGCCGCTTCCACACTGTACGCGGACATGAACAACACCGTCATGGCCGGGAGGATGCGGCTGATCTCCCTCGCCAGCTCGAGCCCAGTCATGACCCGCATGACGAGGTCTGTCAACAACAGGTGGAGGGCCCGGGATGGGCGCGCGCAAGCGGGAGCGCCTTGTCGGGATCCCCATGTCCGAAGGTTCATACAGCACGCCGTATCCAATCTGGCACTCTGGAAGGAGCCAGATAGCCGTGGCAGCTTGGACGCGATGGGCTACCCGCGTCCCCAACTCACGTTGCTTCTTCTCCTCGCCGCCATAGCCCTCACCGGGCTCGGCGTGCGGGAGTGGCGCGCCGGCTTCCCCGTCGCCGCCGAGCGCCTCGATCGCTTCGACCGTGAAGATCCGCCCCCGCCCATTCCGCCTGTGCCACGGCCGCGAGCCCTCCCCCGCTGGTCGCCTGCTCGCGTCGAGGCGGCCGCGCCACCGCGTCCGGCTCCGCGGGAGCGCGCACGCGAGGCGAAGCCGGCGGCGCCCGCGCCGGCAGATCCGCGCCCCCTCGATCTCAACCACGCCAGCGTAGAACAGATCGCGAGGCTCCCCGGTGTGGGACCGAGCCTCGCTCGGCGCATCGTAGATGAACGCGAGCGGGTGGGCCGCTTCGACTCCCCGGATCGCCTGCGCGGCATTCTCGGTCTCGGACCGAAGAAGCTTGCCGCCCTGCGCGAGCACGTCACGGTGGGCGAGTAGGCATTCGCCATGAGATGGCTCGAGGCACCCCTCGTCCCGCTGGCCGGCGCCACCGCTCTCGGCATCGCCACGAGCGCGTGGATCGCCACTCCCGCCTGGTCGCTCCTCTGCGCAGGTGCGCTCGCTCTCGGGCTGACGAGCCTCGCCCTCGCTCTGGGCGCGACCCGCCTCGCTACCGCCGGGCTGCTCCTCCTCGCCGTGCTGCTCGGAGTCGTGCGCGCAATCAGTGATCCTCTTCCCGCCGATCACATCGCGCGAGTTGCTTTTGGACCACGCGTGAGCGTGGAGGGCCGCCTCGCGGAGGAGCCCGTACGCTGGAGTGCGGATCGCACGCGCCTGCTCATCGATCTGGACGGCCTGCGCGATGGTCTCGATCTTCGCACGGTCTCGGGGAGGATCCAGGTGACGCTCTATGGCGAGACACCGCCGGTGGGCGAAGGGCAACGCGTGGCACTCGATCTCAAGCTCTCGCCTCCCCGCGCCTTCAAGAACCCCGGGGCCTTCGACTATCCCGCCTTCCTCCGTCGAGAGGGGATCCTGCTGGTGGGAAGCGGGCGGGCCGATTCGCTGGTGGCGCTCACCGCCGACGATCCTCCGTGGCCCGTCTGGGTCAAGCGCTGGGCCGTGTCCACCACTGCCGGACACCTGCCCGCGACGTCGGCCGCGCTCCTGGGTGGTCTTCTGCTGGGCGAGAAGACGGGGCTGCCGCCAGAGGCCAGCGAGGCCTTCCGTCGCGCGGGGGTTTATCACATTCTCGCGGTCTCTGGCTTCAACGTGGCGCTGCTCGCCTCCTCGGTCTTCTTCGTGCTCTCCACGCTGGGAGTGCCGAGACGGGTGACGGCAGTGGTGGCTGGCGCGGCCCTCGTCGGCTTCGCGCTCGTGGTCGGGGGACAAGCCTCGGTGCTCCGCGCAACGGTCATGGGTCTTCTGCTCCTCGGAGCCCTGCTCCTCGATCGGGAATCGCAGCTCATGAACGCGCTCGCGCTGGCCGTGCTCCTGCTCCTCGCCTGGCGACCGGGCGACCTCGGTGAGCCTGGCTTTCAGCTCTCGTTCGCCGCGACGGCGGGCATCATCCATCTCGCTCCACCTCTCACCGCGTGGCTCATTGGCAAGAGATGGCCAGGCTGGCTGGCCACGCCGATGGCGGTAAGTCTGGGCGCGCAAGCCGCCGTGACCCCCGTGATGCTCGTTCACTTCAACCAGCTCTCGCTGATCGGCATCGTCGCGAACCTCGTCGTGGTGCCCATGGCGGCCGTGGGCACCACGCTCGGCATGCTCGCTCTGCTCACGGCCGCCGTCAGCGCATGGGCCGCCGATGTTCTGTTCCAGGCGCTGTGGCCGCTCCTCTTGGCACTCCGCGCCGCGGTGTGGGTTGCCGCGCGAGTGCCCGGCGCCATGGTCCACTTGCCCGCGCCGAGCTGGGCCGCCATCGCCGCCTGGTGCGTGGCGCTCGCGCTTCTGCCTTATCTCGGCTCGCGACGCTGGATCCGGGCGACGGTCATGGTGTCGCTCGCTCTCGTCCTCGGTTTGTCGATCTGGCCCTGGGTCGCGCCGGACAACGGACGCCTCCGGGTCACCTTCCTCGACGTGGGGCAAGGGGACGCGATCCTTGTCGAGCTGCCCGAGGGTCAGCGACTGCTCGTGGACGGGGGACCCGGCGGCAACCAGCGGTTGGATGTGGGCGAGCGTGTGCTTGCGCCGTTTCTATGGAATCGGCCGACCCAGCGCCTCGACGTGGTCGCCTTGACCCATCCCGACTCGGATCATTCGGGCGGGCTACGCGCCGTGCTCACGCGCTTCGGGGTTCGCGAGTTCTGGGAAAACGGGCGCTGGATCACGGGCACCGAGGAAACCCTTCGCGCCGTGGAGCGCTCCGGAGCCTGCCGGCGGACGCTTGTGGCGGGACAGCGGCTCTGGCTCGGCTCAGCGCTCCTGACCGTCCTGAATCCGGACGGCTCGCGTCCACTGGACGACCCGCCCCCCGAGGGACAGAACGAAGAATCGCTGGTCCTCCGGCTCGACTGGCGTGGCTTCTCGCTGCTCCTCACCGGCGATCTGGGCGGCCCGGGCGAGGAGCGCTTGCTCGCGGATCACGCCCCCGTGCGAGCGCTTGCCTTGAAGGTGGGACACCACGGCAGCCGCTACTCCTCCACGGGGGCGTTTCTCGACGCGGTGGAGCCCGCGGTGGCCATCATCTCCGTGGGTGCGCGCAACTCGTTCGGCCATCCCACGCCCGAGGTACTGGGGAGGCTCGAGGCGGCCGGTGCCCGCATCTACCGCACGGATCGGGACGGCGCGGTGATCCTGGAAACGGACGGCATCACCCTGTCGATCACGCGCTGGGCGTCGGGCACGGTGGAGCGCCTCGATCTCGACCCGGAGCGTGGGGCTTAAGCGCATCGCGGCTCCCGACAACCTGCCGGGAGCCGCGAGGGGACGCGCGGGAAGAGGAGGAGACCCCGGCCTAGCTCTCGAAGCTGCGCTCGTACTGCGCACGCAGCCGCTCCAGCTCCTCGGGATCGAGACGCATTCCCAGGGAGAGTCCCATCTCTCCCAGAATGGTCTTGATCTCGTTCAGTGACTTCTTACCGAAGTTCTTGGTCTTGAGCAGCTCCGACTCCGTCTTCTGCACGAGGTCGGCGATGGTCCGGATGTTGGCCGTTTTGAGGCAGTTGGAAGCGCGCACGGACAGCTCGAGCTCGTCGACGTTGCGGAAGAGATGCTCGTTGAGCTCGACCCGCTGCGGCGTCTCCATCCCGGTCTCGCCGGGCTCAGGCTGGGGTGGCGTGTTCTGCGGGAAGTCCGTGAGGAGATCGAACTGGTCCTCGAGGATGCGCGCGGCCTCGCCCACCGCGACCTCCGGCGTGACGCTGCCGTTCGTCCACACCTCCAGCACGAGGCGCTCGAGCTCCGGCTCCTGCTTCGAGGGTTCCACGTGGAAGTTGACCCGTTTCACGGGGCTGAAGTCCGAGTCGATGAGGATGGCGTTGATGGGCAGGGCCTCGGGCTCGCGCCGCTCTGCGGCCTGGTAGCCTCGGCCGCGCTCGACGCACAGCTCCATCTCGATGGAACCGTCCTTGTCGAGGTTCGCCAGCACCACGTCGGGGGTGAGGATCTCCACATCGGCGTCCGGCTCGAAGTCGCGCGCGGAAATAGTGCGCGGACCCTGCGCCTTCAGCCGCAACAGTTTGGCCCGGTTCACTCCCACCGCGAAGACGAGCTTGCGGAGGTTCATGATGATGTCGAGCGTGTCCTCGTTGACGCCCTGCAGATGTGAGAACTCATGGAGCACGCCCTCGATCTTGGCCCAGGTGGGGGCCGCCCCCGGGATCGAGGAGAGGAGGACCCGGCGATAGGCGTTGCCCACCGTGAGCGCGAAGCCGGGCTCGAAGGGCTCCACGGCTATCTGGCCATGCGTGCGGTCGTTGACGAGCCACTCGTGGCGGGCGGGAAGCACAAGCTGCGGCATCAGACTCCTCCTGGGGGAATTGGCGGGCGATAGCACCCGAGCGGTCCGAGTATACCAGAAAGGTCCAGCAGGCCCAACCACGCCGCGCAAGTTTGACTCATCGGGCGGGCGCGGGCAAAATTGGAGAGAATCATGATGGAACGGCCTCGGTTTCTCAAGAGCTCGGCCGACGCCCGATCCCACAGCGGCCGACCTTTCCGACAATTCGCGTGGGGCGTCGTCTGCCTGCTCGCGCTGTTTCTCGGCCTTCAGGTCTGGTGGCTCGTTACGGCCACCCCCACCGTGGCAGCCGGTCCCCGTATTATCGAGATCCCCGCTCATCTGGGCGTGCTCGACATCGCGCGGCGACTCGACAAGGCGGACATCATCCGGAGCCCCTTCGGCTTCGCCCTCCTCGCCCTCGCTCAAGGCAAGGCCCGCAGCCTCAAGGCAGGTGAGTACGAAATCCCGCAGGGCGCCAATACCTTCGCGGTGCTGAGCCTGCTCGAAGGCGGCAAGGTTCTCTACCATCCGGTGCTCCTGAAGGAAGGCGGGACGCTGTCCGAGCTCGCGCGGACCATCGAGGCGGAAGGGCTCGCCCGCGCCGATGACATCGTCCGGGTCGGCTACGATCCGCTCTTCCTCAAGGCTCTCGAGATTTCCGCCACCTCGGTCGAGGGCTACCTCTTCCCCGACACCTACCAATTCGCCAAGGGTGTCACCCCGGAGGAAATGCTCTCGCGGATGGTGATGAAGATGCGCGCCCAGCTCACCCCGGAGCTCATCGGCGCGGCTCGTGAGCTCGGCTTCAACGTGCATCAGCTCCTCACCCTTGCCTCGATCATCGAGCGCGAGGCGGTGGTGCCCAGCGAGCTGCCCCTCATCTCCGCGGTGTTCTGGAACCGCCTCAAGATCGACATGCCGCTCCAGGCGGATCCCACCGTCCAGTACGCCACCGGCAAAGGCCGCCAGCCCCTCACGCGCAACGATCTCCTCGTCGATCATCCGTACAATACCTACCGGCGAAGCGGCCTGCCTCCGGGCCCCATCGCCAATCCGGGTCTCCTCGCCATCCGTGCGGCCGCGCACCCCGCCCGCGTGAACTACCTCTACTTCGTGGCGCTGGACGAGCGCCACCACAAGTTCTCGCAGAGCCTCAACGACCACAACGAGGCCGTGGCGCGGTATCGGATGGGCAAGCTCCGCTGAGACGTTGTCCACCCGCTCCCACGCGGGCTCTCGCCTTGTCTGTGCGGGGGGGTCGATGCTATAAACACAGGCGAGCCCATGGCGCCCGGCGACGAGTCGAGCACTCTCGAGATCCTGCCGGCCACGGGGCTGCGCTCTGCCCGGCCGCACGCCCCGCGTTTTCCCCTCCTGTATCAGCTGATGCGCGGCGCTTGTACGCCCGTGCTGCGACGGCTCTTCGGGCTCGAGATCGCAGGACTCGAACGCGTGCCCACCGAGGGACCGTTCATCCTCGCGGCCAATCATCACAACTATCTCGACGGCGTGGTTCTGGGCGTGGCCGTGCCGCGCCCCATCAGCTTCCTCGTCATGCCGCGGGTGTTCCACGCGAGTCCCCTGCACCCGTCCTTCCATCGACGCATCGGATCGATCCGCGTCAGCCTCGGCCGGCCTGACCCAGGTGCTATGAAGCGGAGTCTCCGGGTGCTCGAGGAAGGCGGCGTAGTAGGCATCTTCCCGGAGGGCCCGTTCAGCCGCGAGGGCCGACTCGTTCCCGGTCGGCCTGGCGTGGCCTTGATGGCGCTCCGGGCCGGCGTGCCCGTGGTCCCGGCTGCCATCAGTGGCACCTACGAGGCGCTGGCGGGGCGCCGCTTCTACATCCCGCGCGGCCGCCCCCTCGCGGTCCGCTTCGGCCAGCCGCTGTACTTCCATCAGCGCCGTCGCGCCAGCCATGCCGAGCGCGACGAGATCACCCGCCGCATCATGGATCACATCGAGGCGCTCCTCCACGCCGGCCGTCCCGCCGAATCCCGGCGCGGCGAAGCCGGCGGTTCGTGACCGACACGAGCGGAAACCCGGGCTCGAGCAAACCCTGGGGCGGGCGCTTCAGCACGAGTGCCGACCCCGCCGCGGAGGCGTTCACCGCCTCCCTCGCCTTCGATCGCCGCCTCTGGTCGCACGACATCCGCGGCTCCATCGCCTGGGCCCACGCCCTCGAGCGTGCGGGATTGATCGACAAGGTGGAGTGCGGGGCCATCGAGCACGGTCTGGGTCTGGTACGAGCGGAACTAGAGAGCGGCCGCTTCACCTTCCGCCGCGAGCTCGAGGACATCCACATGAATATCGAGCGCCGCCTCATCGAGCTCGCAGGCCCCGTGGGGGGCAAGCTCCACACGGGGCGCTCGCGCAACGACCAGATCGCTCTCGACGAGCGCCTCTACGTCCGCGAGGTGCTCGGCGACCTCGACGCGGCCCTCGTCGCCGTGCAGTCTGCCCTCCTCGATCAGGCGGAGCGGCATCGCACGGCGGCCATGCCCGGCTACACGCACCTCCAGCGTGCCCAGCCCGTGCTGCTCGCCCATCACCTGCTCGCCTACGTGGCCATGCTCGATCGCGATCGCGGCCGTTTCGCGGACTGCGCGCGGCGCGTGAACGTGCTCCCTCTAGGCTCGGCCGCCCTCGCAGGGGCGGCCTTCGCCATCGACCGCGAAGCCCTCGCCCACGAGCTCGGCTTCGACGTGCCGAGCGCGAACAGCATGGACGCGGTGGCCGACCGCGACTACATCGTAGAGGCTCTGGCCGCGGCGGCCGTGCTCGGGATGCACTGCTCGCGGCTCGCCGCCGACCTCACCCTCTGGGCCACCGCGGAGTTCGGCTTCGTGGAGTTCGCCGACGCCTTCGCCACGGGCTCGTCGATCATGCCTCAGAAGAAGAACCCCGACGTGGCCGAGCTCATCCGCGGCAAGAGTGGACGCCTCTACGGCAACCTGGTGGCCGTGCTCACGGTGATGAAGGGCCTTCCCCTGACCTACAACTCCGACATGCAGGAGGACAAGGAGCCCTTCTTCGACACCATCGACACGCTGGAGGCGATCCTGCGCGTGCTGCCTCCCATGCTGGGCAGCCTCACCTTCCGCGTGGAGCGGATGCGGGAGGCCGCCGGGGCCGACTACTCGACGGCCACCGATCTCGCCGACTATCTCGTGCGCAAGGGGCTGCCCTT
>DATGCY010000371.1:0-3210 GCA_035311385.1 Candidatus Methylomirabilota bacterium | reverse complement strand
CAGAAGGCGGACGTGGAGACCTTCGACCCGTCCATGACCAACAACACGAGCACGCACAACATCAACATCAATATCTACGACACGCTCGTGCGCCTGTCCGACGACGGCAAGGATTTCGTGGGCGAGCTCGCCGAGTCGTGGAAGCTCGTGGACCAGACGACCTGGCAGTTCAAGCTGCGTCGCGGAGTGAAGTTCCAGAACGGGGAGGACCTGAACGCGGCCGCCGTCAAGTTCACCTTCGACTCGATGGTGGACCCCGAGCGCAAGACGCGCGAGCGGCCAACCTATGCCGCATTCAAGGAGGTGCGTGTCGACGATCCATACACCGTGTCCTTCCTCACCCACAAGCCCTACGCCATTGCGCTGACCCAGCTCCAGTACCTGATGATCGTGCCTCCCGGCTACGTCAAGCAGGTGGGCTGGGACGAGTTCGCCAAGAAGCCGGTGGGGAGCGGGGCCTTCAAGTACAAGGAGTGGGAGAAGGACGTGCGCGTGGTGCTGGAGGCGAACGACGCGTACTGGAAGGGAAAGCCGAAGGTTCACTCCATCGCGTTCCGCCCCATCCCCGAGGACGCCGCACGCATCGCCGCCCTCCAGCGGGGCGAGGTCGACATCATCGACGCCGTGCCCTACGACCGCATCAAGGAGCTCCAGGGCACTCCCAACGTGCGCATCAGCCAGCGCCAGGGCGAGCAGGTCTACATCGGGCTCGACACCTTGCGCTTCGAGCCGTTCAAGAAGCGCGAGGTGCGGCAGGCCCTCAACTACGCGGTGAACGCAGACGCGCTGGTAAAGAACCTGCTCCTGGGCTACGCGGTGCGCCTGAACGGCCCCCTCTTCCCCACCACGCCCGGCTTCAACGAGAAGATCCCCGCGTATCCCTACGACTCCGATCGCGCGAAGAAGATGCTTGCCCAGGCGGGCTACCCGAACGGCTTCGATGTGGAATTCGCCCTCTCGACCGCTTTCCAGGGCATCGCCAAGGGCACCGAGGTGGGCGAAGCCGTCGCGGGGCAGCTCGGCCGCGTGGGCGTCAGGACCAAGCTCAACGTGATGGACTCCGCGGCGCTCTTCAGCGCGTACTCGGCGAAGAAGCTTCAGATGTACCTCTACGCCTGGAAGTCGAGTCCGGAGGCGGGACGGCACTTGGAGACGCTGCTCCATTCCAAGACGCGTGGCTACTACTACCAGAATCCCGAGGCGGACAAGCTGATCGACGCCTACTTCTCCGCCCTCGACCTGAAGAAGCGCCAGGAGATCGGCCGCGAGCTCCACGCCTACCTGCGCGAGGACGCGCCCTGGATCTTCCTTTATCAGCAGATGGATCTCTTCGGGGTGCGCAAGAACGTGACGTGGGAAGCGAAGCCCGACTACCTCATGCGCATGCGGGACGTCGCCGTCACCAAGTAAGTAGTGCGGCGCTACATTCTTCGCCGGCTGGCCCAGGCGATTCTCGTGATCGTCGGGGTGTCGCTCGTGGTCTTCTTCGTGATCCGCCTGAGCGGCGACCCGACCTTTCTCCTGCTCTCCGCAGAGGCGACGGAGGCCGATCGCGCCCGCTTCGCCCGTGAGGAGGGCTTCGACCGGCCGCTCTACGTGCAGTACCTGGAGTTCATGAAGCGCGCCCTCCGGGGAGACCTCGGCCGCTCGCTACGTTATCGCCAGCCCGCCCTGCCCCTCGTCCTCGAGCGGTTGCCCGCCACCGTAGAGTTGGCCTTGGCCGCTCTGATCGTCTCGCTCCTCGTGGCCATTCCCGCCGGTGTCATCTCCGCCGTGCGCCGCGACACCGCCTACGACAATCTGACCATGCTGGGCGCGCTCTTCGGCCAGTCCATGCCGGTGTTCTGGCTCGGCATCATGCTCATCTTGATCTTCTCGGTGCGCCTCGAGCTGCTGCCCACCTCGGGGCGGGGCGGGCTCGATCACCTGATCCTGCCCGCCCTCACGCTCGGCCTGTACTCGACGGCGAGAGTGACGCGTCTCGTGCGCGCGGGCATGCTCGACGTGATCGGGCAGGACTACATCCGCACGGCGCAGGCGAAAGGGCTGCCCGACCGGCGGGTGATCGTGAAGCACGCGCTGCGGAACACGCTCATCCCCGTCATCACCATCGTCGGGCTGGAGCTGGGCACGCTGCTGGGTGGCGCCGTCATCACGGAGACTATCTTCGCGTGGCCGGGCATCGGCCGGCTCGCGGTGACCGCCATCTTCCAGCGCGACTACCCCCTGGTGCAGGCGACCGTGCTCGTGACTGCGCTCATCTTCGTGCTGTCGAACCTGCTCGTGGATCTGCTCTACGGCTGGCTCGACCCACGGATCCGGTACACGTAGCGTGGCGGCTTTACCTGCCGACCCCGCTCGCGTCGCTCCCCGATCACCGCGGAGGCGGCTGGTCTCCGCTCTCTTGCGCAAGCGTGCAGGGGCCATCGGTCTCGCCATTGTCCTCTTGAACATCGCGGTGGCGCTGGCCGCGCCCCTGCTGGCGCCCCACGATCCCCTCGACCAGGACGTGGCCCGCCGTCTCCTGCCGCCTGCCTGGCTCGCCGGGGGAAGCCCCGACTATTTCCTCGGAACCGATCAGCTCGGACGCGACATTCTGTCCCGCATCATCTACGGCTCGCGCATCTCGCTCCTGATCGGTCTCCTCTCCGTTGGGCTGTCGCTGCCCATCGGCGTCTGCTTGGGGCTGCTCGCCGGCTATTTCACGGGGCGCTTCGACGACATCACCATGCGCATCGCCGACGTGCAGCTCGCCTTTCCCTTCATCCTCCTTGCCATCACCATCGCGGGAGTGCTCGGTCCGACCCCGCGCAACGTGATCCTCATCCTCGCCGTGGGAGGCTGGGTCGTCTACGCGCGTCTGGCGCGCGGGCAGGCGTTGAGCCTTCGCGAGAAGGAGTTCATCGAGGCGGCGCGAAGCCTCGGGAGCGGGAGCCTCCGCGTGCTCTTCCGGCACATGCTGCCCAACGTGGTCTCCCCCATCATCGTGGTGGGCACCTTCAGTGTCGCCCAGATGATCCTGCTGGAATCATCGCTGTCCTTCCTGGGCCTTGGTGTCCAGCCCCCCACGCCGAGCTGGGGCGGCATGCTGAACGACGGGAAGGCCTACATCACGGTGGCGTGGTGGCTCACCACCTTCCCCGGCGCGGCCATCATGCTGACCGTGCTCGGGATCAACTTCATGGGCGACTGGCTGCGCGACCTGCTCGA
>DATGCY010000370.1:0-5192 GCA_035311385.1 Candidatus Methylomirabilota bacterium | reverse complement strand
GCTGGGCCTGCCATTCGCGTTCGCCTCGCACTTCGCGCCCGCCATGCTCTTCGACGCGATCGGCATCTATCGGGAGCGCTTCACGCCGTCCGCTCAGCTGCCGGCCCCGCACGTGATGCTGGGGGTCAATGTCGTGGCGGCGGACACCGACGACGAGGCCCGATTCCTGGCGTCGTCGGGACGCCAATCGTTCGCCAGCCTGCGGACGGGCCATCCGATCCAGTTGCCGCCGCCCTCGAAGGAGTGGGTGCGCGAGCTGTCCGATCCCGCCGATCCGCTGCGGCGCTCGCGGGTGTCGTTCGTCGGCTCGCCGGGGACCGTGGCTGCCGAGATGCGCGAGTTCCTGGAACGCACCCGGGCCGATGAGCTCATGGTGGTCTCCCACATCTACGATCAGTCGGCGCGCCTGCGCTCGTACGAGATCGCGGCCGCGACGATGACTGATCCGAGCGTCCCCGGCCCCAGTGACGCGCCGGTCGGAGAGGCGCGGAGTCCCTCCGCACACTCCTGAAGAGAATCCTCCCTCATCCGTCCTTCAGCGTGAGGTCCCCGTACGGCGCGGTGCAATCCCGGGATCAATCCAAGCGCTGACTCCGTCACTAGCGACCCGACACCGTCAGCGGCGGACGATGTCCTGCGGGAACCGTGACAAGTGCTCGTATCCGGTTTCGGTGACGACCACCGACTCGCTGAACACGACGCCGCCCTCGTTGACGAGTTTGAGGTCGGGGATGAGATGGAAACACATGCCCGGCTCGAGCACCGTTCGGTCGTTCTCGTTGATGCTCATGATCCGGCCCTCGCCCCAGTCGGGCGGTACGCCGATGCCGATCGAGTACCCTGTCCGATGCATGAAGTACCGGGCGAAGCCGGCCTTTCGCATGACCGTGCGAGCGGCCAGGTCGACCTCGTGCGACGTCACCCCCGGCCGGATCGCGTCCTTCGCCGCGTTCAGCGCGTCACGGGAAGCCTCAGCCGCCGCCATGAGCCGTGGATTCGGCGTGCCGACGAATACGGTGCGGGACAGCATGCAGTTGTAGCGGTTGTGCGTTCCGCCCGCCTCCATGTAGACGACATCATCCGGCCGGATCGGTCGACGGCGCGCGCACTCGAAGCCGAGCCCCGCCGCGGGTCCCGCCACGAATTGCGCCTCGTGCCCGAGAAACTCGCTGCCTGCGCGATACAGCGCGTGATACGCGGCGGCCGCGACATCGTTGTCGGTCGCGCCGGGCACCACGGCCTCAATGGCGGCTCGCAGTGAAGCCTCGCAGTATCCGCCGGCCTCGCGGATATGCGCGATCTCTTGCCGAGATTTCACCTTGCGGACCTGCTCGACGACGCCCGATCCGTCCGGCAGCTCGGTGACCTGGAGATGGCGAAGCAGCTTCTTGTAACGGCCGACTGAGAAGAACCAGGCATCGTCCTGGTTACTGATCCGTTTGCTGATCAACCGATACTTCTGGAGGGTTCTGTAGGTGGCGTCGTCCGGGTCGTCGGTGTCCGTGTAGCCCTCGATGTTTCGCAGACAGCTATCGACCTGAGCCTTCTCCACGTTGAGCGCCCGCGTGAGCAGGATTGGGTCCTGGTCCAGCGACAAAATCAGGATCTGGTACGTGAAGTAGCCCAGCGTGCTGTAGCCCGTCAAGTACACGATGTTCTCCGGCACCGTCGTCAGCAGCACGTCGATGCCGGCCTTCTCCATGCGTTCGCGCACTCTGACGAGCCTGGTCGCGTATTCCTCGCGCGTGAATGTCAACGGGTTCGGTTCGGTCATGGGCGCTCACCAGGCATAGGGATTTGAGCTGAAGCGTCATCACCCTCGGTCATGGACATTCTGTTCTCGAGCCCGCCGGATTCTTCAGCGACAGGTCCGCAGGTTCTTGTAGCCCCTCTTCTCGATGATGGCGGTCTCGAACCGCTGGATTGCCCCGAAGGTCCAAACGGCAATTAGAGACTGGCCGTCCACAGGCGCTGAAACTAGGTGGCGGCAATCTGCTCGTATGGGGTGAAGAAGCCCAGCTCGACTGCGGCCGTGAGCGGGAAGTACGAAGGGGAGACCACGTCGGAGACCGTAACGCGCATCGCATCCCTCCCAGGGGAGGATTCTACGTCAAGGCCGGGTCCGCTAGGAGACATAGAAGCCAGACTCGGACGCCGCCGCAGGAGCCGGCCTCTAGGAGCCGATGCCAGGCCCCCCAACGAGATTCGAACCCGTGTGTACTGTCCGCCACGCGCTAGATGTTTCACATCAGCCACCGACATCTCGTTGACTCAGCAATCCGGCCCACGGGAATCCCATTCCTGACACGCCCCGCTCGGTCACCGCAATCGTTTGAGGCCGGCATGGGTGCCGGAAGGTAGGCAACGCGAGCACGTGGGCACGCGGCGGTCGCCGCCCAGGTGGCTCTCCGGCCCCTGGCGCAGTCTGCCGGACTCAAACACTCCCCAGGAGCCAGCCTCTAGGAGCCAATGCTACAGTGGCGCTCATGCTACCCAACATGCTGATCATCTTCGTGGGGTGGACGATACTTCTAGCCGCCTGGCACCTCGTGGATCTTCCCTGGGGGCCCGGTTAAGCATTCCGGGGCGTGACCGCCGCGTACGGCGTCCACTCCGAAGTCGGCACCCTGAGGAAAGTCCTCGTCTGCGCGCCGGGCCTCGCGCATGCGCGCCTCACCCCGAGCAACTGCGACCAGCTCCTGTTCGACGACGTGATGTGGGTGCAGAGCGCCCGGCGCGATCATCTCGACTTCATGACGAAGATGCGGGAGCGCGGGGTCGAGGTGGTGGAGATGCACGATCTCCTGGCGGAGACGCTCGATGTGCCCGCCGCCAAGCAATGGCTCCTGGACGCACAGATCGTGGCCAACGAGGTTGGCCTGGGCCTGGTCGCTGAGACCCGCGCTTTTCTGGAAAGCCTCGACTCCCGCACTCTCGCGGAGTTCATGATCGGCGGTCTCTCCGCCGTCGACCTGCCGGCCCGCTACGCCTCCGAATACCTGACCATGGTCAAGGAGGCAACGGGTGTTACCGAGTATCTCCTCCCGCCGCTCCCCAACACGCTCTACACGCGGGACACGACCTGCTGGATCTACGGGGGCGTGACGCTGAATCCCTTGTACTGGCCGGCGCGGCGCGCGGAGACCCGGCTGACCACCGCCATCTACAGGTTCCACCCAAGCTTCGCCAGCGAGAGCATCCAGGTTTGGTGGGGCGATCCAGACAAGCGCTGGGGCTCGGCGACCCTCGAAGGTGGCGACGTCATGCCCATCGGCAACGGCGCCGTCCTCATCGGCATGAGCGAGCGCACTTCGCGCCAGGCCATCACGCAGGTGGCAGCCGCGCTGTTCGCCAAGGGGGCGGCCACCCGCGTCATCATCGCCGCCATGCCGAAGCTCCGATCCACCATGCACCTCGACACGGTGTTCACCTTCGCCGATCGGGACGTGGTCACGATCTTCCCGGACATCATGGACGGGGTCCACACCATCTCGCTCAGGCCCAGCGGCAAGCCCGGCGGCATCGAGGTCACGCGCGAGACGAGACCGTGCGTCGAGGTGGTGGCCGAGGCGCTCGGCCTCAAGAAGCTGCGCCTTGTTCCCACCGGCGGCGACGGCTACGCTGCGGAGCGGCAGCAGTGGGACAGCGGCAACAACCTCGTGGCGCTCTCGCCCGGCGTCGTGATGGCCTACGACCGCAACACGTACACCAACTCACTGCTTCGAAAAGCAGGCATCGAGGTGATCACCATCGTCGGCGCCGAGCTGGGCCGCGGCCGCGGCGGCGGGCACTGCATGACGTGCCCGCTCATCCGCGACCCCGTCACGTTCTAGGCCTTGGTTCGGCTACCTGGATTCGCCTCCCAGGACCCGCTCGATGGCCGCGCGCGCCGTCCAGAACCCGAGGCGCGCGACCTGGTACTGGTCGTTGGCGGAGGCCACGGCCGGCTGTAACTGGAGCGAAGGATAGTCAGCGTTAGCACGTGGGCGCGCGGCGGTCGCCTGGCCCACCGGCCCCCTGACGGAATCCGAAAAGCCGTTGCTCTTCGAGCTGACGGTACCCTAGACCGCCGGGCACCCCGCGCAGACGAGGTGGCGATACGTTGGCGTGGCGACGTGCTGTCGGCACACGGCGCGGCCGCAAGCGTGACAGCGAGCAGTGGCGCGGCTCTCGCACGTCGCGCATGGGGTCGCTCTGACCCGGAGCCGCAGCGCATCCACCACGCTGCGGTCTAGCCCCGGGGAGAAGAATTCCAGTGGAGTACGGCCCCAGCGCACAGCGATGATCAGCGTCACCGCGACCGAAGTGAAGCCGATGACGTTGTTTTGCCACGAGACGAAGGCCCACGCGTGCGGGTTGAGCACCTCGAAGCTTGAGAGCGGCCAGAAGGGCCACAGCGACCAGCCCTCGCCGGAGCCGAAGTAGTCGCCCACCACGTGTGACAGGAACGAGGCGAAGACCAGCACGAGTGCGGCCGGGCGCCTCCCGATCCAGCGAGCGCTCACGACCGTAACGGCCAGTCCGAAGAACACGTTGTGGGTGAGTACGTGGTGATAACGCTGGTAGACTTGCGGGCCGAAGATGATGCCGAGCCCGTCGAGGTCGGGAACCAGGGCCGCGATCACGCACCAGAGACGCGTGCGACGGTCCGTCGCCACCAGGTGCGCCAGGGCCCAGGCGATCAGTCCATGGACGAGAGGGTGGAAGACGACATCACCGTCCTTTCCTCGGCTCGAGGCCAACTCATAGTGCCCGACTTAGCTCAGGAGACCCTATGAAAATCACCGGTGTGGAGAAACTGCATGCCGATGGCGGCTGACGCCCATGGACCTTCTGGCCCTCGGGGTGCGGCAGGTCTTTTCGGTGTACCTAGAAGCCAACGCCACCGCGACGTCGGCCGGGTCATCGGGAGGCTGATCCAGATGGGCGTGGGCTTCTCGCGCTGACGGAAGCGCGACGCGTGCCATAATTTGGCAATGCCGGAGCTTGCCGGCGACCCGGAAGAGTCCGACCCGTCGTGGCGCGTCTCCTGTTTGCTCCTGCTGCTCTATGCGGCGGCGTTCCTCGTCTATTCGCAGACTCGCGCCTTCGCGTGGGACGAAAGCTACCATCTCCTGGCGGCGCAACTGATCCTCGCGGGTAAGACTCCGTACCTCGATTTCTGCTTCCCGCAATCGCCGCTGAATGCCTAT
>DATGCY010000369.1:0-6714 GCA_035311385.1 Candidatus Methylomirabilota bacterium | reverse complement strand
TTGATCCGGGCGAGGGCGTGAATCATGCGCGGGTTGCCGCACACGAAGCCCATGCGCCAGCCCGGCATGTTGTACGACTTCGACATGGAGAAGAGCTCGACCCCGACCTCCTTGGCTCCCGGCACTTCCAGGAACGACGGCGGCTGGTAACCGTCGTAGGCGAAATCCGCGTAGGCGAAGTCGTGCACCACCATGAGGCGGTGCTCCTTGGCGAACTCCACCACCTTCACGAAGAAGTCGCGGTCCACGCACATCGTGGTCGGATTGTGGGGGAAGGAGAGGATCAGGAGCTTGGCCTTGGGCCAGGACAGGCGCGCGGCCTCTTGGAGGCGCGCGAAGAAATCATCGCCGGGGATCATCGGCACGGAACGGAGGTCGCCATCGGCGATCACCACCGAGTAGGAGTGGATCGGATAGGTCGGGTTGGGCACCAGCACACCGTCTCCCGGCTGGAGGATGGCGAGGGCCAGATGCGCCATGCCTTCCTTGGCGCCGATGGTGGCGATGGCCTCGCTGTCGGGGTCGAGCTCGACGCCGTAGCGATCCCGGTACCAGGTGGTGACGGCCTTGCGGAGCCGCGTGATGCCGCGGGAGGCGGAGTAGCGATGGTTGCGAGGGTTCCGTGCCGCCTCCACGAGCTTGTCGACGATGTGCTTGGGCGTAGCCTGGTCGGGATTGCCCATCCCGAGATCGATGATGTCCTGCCCCTGTGACCGCGCCTTCGTCTTGAGATCGTTGACGATGGCGAAGACGTAGGGTGGGAGGCGCTTGATCCGATAGAAGTCGTCCATGGCGATGTGGAGCTTCGAGGATCATACTTCGGAGCTTCTTAGAGTGTCAACAAACGTCCTGATGGCGCGGAGATAGCGCGCACCAGAGGGCGGTACGACTATCGTTGACACCCGCAAAGTTTGCGTGCTAGAAAACTCGTATACCGGTGAAGCCGGGAGCGTCGAACATCCTTCCAGCCGTCCGATCGAGCAGCAAATCAAGCGCCCCAAGAGCTCCGCTCGAGGCGCATGGGGACGGGCCGGGAGCGCTCGAGCGAGGAGGCAACGATGCCTGAAGCGAGTCGACAGGTCGCCGGGACGGTCCGGCCCACCGGTTCCTTGCACCGGGTCGAGGCCCGGTAGACGGGGAGCCGGGCTCGCCATGTGGAATCGAAGGCGACAGCCGATCGGCCGCAAGGGGCTCACCGCGTTCATCGATGAGGATTCGGAGATCGAGGGCCGCTACAGCTTCAAGGGCACCGTCATGCTGAACGGGCGCTTCAAGGGTGACATCACCTCCACGGACACGCTCATCATCGGCGAGCGCGGCAGCGTTACGGGCGACATCCGGGCCGGCCAGGTACAGATCAGCGGTGAGGTGGTAGGCACCATCGTCTGCACCGAGCGAGTGGAGCTCAAGCGCACGGCACGGGTCTTCGGCGACGTCGAGTCGCCTCTGGTGATGGTCGAGGAAGGCGTCCTGTTCGAGGGGCACTGCCGGATGACGAAGGCCCACCCCAACGCCGAAGAGACTCCTGCGCGCGAGCTCTCGGTGGTACCCCTCAAGCGTTGAGGCGAATGCGGGCTCGCCGCGAGTTCAATCTCCTCGTGGTCCATGGTGACGGGCGGCGCATCGCTCGTCTCTCGCTCTCGCGATGGTTGATCCTCACCGTGCTCGCCTTCGTGGTGGCGTTGCCCATCTCGGTGGCGGTTATCTACACTGACTATCTCTCCCTCCGCCAGCAGCGTGTCGCCCTCAATGCGCTGAGCGCGAAAGTGGCGGAGCAGCAGAGCGCGATCGAGGCCTCCCGCACCAAGATGCAGGCTATGTGGGCAGAGATCGACGGCTGGCGAGATCTGCGTGCTCGGATCTGGGAGCCCTTTGGGCCCGAGAACGGTCCCGGCAAGCGGGCTGCGGGCATCGGAGGGGGCACGGGCCCCGCTCGCCCCGATGAATCGCCCGCCCGCGCGGCCATCGGTGACGAACTGGATCGTCTCTCTGGCCTCGTGAAGGAGGAAGGCGACAATCTGCGCTCCCTCGAGCGCTTCCTCACCCGCGCTACCCGAGTTCTGGCCGCCCTTCCCTCGCGCTGGCCAGTCCGCGGTCCGGTGAACTCAAGTTTCGGGGGCCGCTCTTCACCGTGGTCCGCCAAGCCCGAGTTCCACAGCGGCCTCGACATTGGCGCCCCCGTGGGCACCGAGGTGCACGCTCCGGCCCCTGGCGTGGTGGTGTTCGCGGGCGCGCATCCCGAGTACGGCCAGGCGATCATCGTGGACCACGGCAACGACACGAAGTCCCTCTACGGCCATCTCTCGCGCGTCGGCGTCCACGTGAATCAGACCATTCGTCGCGGGGACGTGATCGCGCTCACGGGCAACACCGGACGTTCCTCGGGTCCCCACTTGCATTACGAGATCCAGGTCAAGGGCCAGCCGGTCAACCCCACCACATATCTCTGGGAGTGATTCGCATCCTCGTTGCGGTGGGGCTGGTCCTCGGCCTCGCCTTCGTCGCGCGGGCCCAGTCCCTCGATCCTGCTTCCCAGGAGGCCCTCGACCAGACTCTGCGCCTCCTCCTTGATCCCGCCGCGCGCAGCGCTGAGGTGTCGCGCTCCCCGCAGGGAGTGGCGGCGGACCAGCAGGTCCGCGCCCTCGCCGGCTCCGAGGCGCTCAGCCAGGAGGTCTACGCGCTGGCCGGACAGGTGCTGAGCGAGCTCGTGCAGAACACGGGGGGCGACACGCAGAAAATGCTCCAAGCCCTCGACCGCGCCCGGACAGATCCTGCCGCCTTCGCCGCCCTCCTGAGCCCGGCGACGCAGCAGCGGCTTCGCGAGCTGGCGGTGAAGCTCTCCGACAAGCCTCGCTGACGGAGGAGTGCTCGCCGCGCGAGGCGGGGCGGTGCTTGACGGCGAGGGCAGGGGAGCGCTCCAGTTCCCGCTCCGAGCGCGGGCTTCGTCCGCGCAACCCAATCCTCGGGGGAGGTTCGGAAAGGGGGCGATGCCCCCTCCGAGTGTCCTAGGCGCAATGCTTGTGGAGAAATTCCAGGCAGGCCTCGTTGAAGGCGGAGGCCTGCTCGATGAAGTGCATGTGGCCAGCGTCGGGAATGCGCTTGAGCTCTGAGCCAGCGATCAGGGCATGGAGCTCCTCGGAGGCCGACGGTGGTACGAGGATGTCCTCGATTCCCGTGGTGATCAGGGTGGGCACGTGCAGGCTCGCGAGCCTTCCCCTCGTATCGTGGCCGGCGATGGCTTCAGCCTGACGGGTCAATCCCACGAGGCCCGTCTTGTACGGATAGTCGAGCGCGCGCTGGATCCAGAACTCGATGAAGTCGGGCCTCTCCGCGAAGGTCTTCCTGGTGAGGAGCCAGGGCAGAGAGAAGCGCACGAACTCGTCGACGTCGCCCCGGGCCTTGACGCGTAGGAAGCTCCCGATCAGAAGGCGGCCGTAGCTGTCGATCCCCGACGTCGTGCAGTGTAGCCGGAGTGTCGTGACGTGCCGAGGATGCCTGAGGGCCAGCTCCTGGGCGATCATGCCGCCCATGGACGCGCCGCATATGTGCGCGGCGGGCACGCCGAGGCCGTCCATCAGGTGCGCCACGTCATCCGCCATGTCGGGGATGGTGAACGGCCGATCCACCACGTCGCTCTGTCCCACTCCGCGATTGTCCAGGGCGATCACGTCGAATTCCGCCGCGAAGGCTGCGGTCTGGAAGGCCCAGGCGGTGTGATCGCCGCCCCAGCCCATGATGAGGATCACGGGGGGCCCGCCCTCACGACCCAGCCGCTGGTAAAAGAGGCCGACGTCGCCAGCCGGTAGCCTGGGAATGGCTCAGCCCCCGACGGCGCGGACGATTTCCGTGAGCTCGGCCAAAGTCCCCTCGTCGAGGACGGTGGCGGGCGGCCGCACCCGCGCGGAGGTGATCCAGCCGCGCCGGCGGAGGATCTCCTTGCGGATCCCGATGGCCGTGCCGGGTGTCGAGCCGGGCTGGCTCTCGTAGCGGATCAGGGGCAGCCAGCGGTAGAAGAGCTGGCGCGCCTCGTCGCGTCGCCCGGCCACGAATGCGTCGCGGATGGCCTTGAGCGCCTCAGGATACGGGAAGCCTGTCATGGCCCCGTCGGCGCCGCGCGAGAGCTCCTCGAAGAAGTAGACGCCGCCCAGGCCGCCGAAGACGGCCACGCGATCGGCAAGGAGCTCGCGCAGGCGCGTGATCTTGGGCAGGGTCGGCGCTTCCTCGAGCTTCACGGCCTCGATGCGCGGGATCTCGGCGCACAATCGCGCGAGGAACGCCGCGGGCATCGTCACCTGCGTGGTCACCGGCTCGTCCTGGAGGACAAGCGGAATGCGCGACGCGTCGGCCAGCGCGAGGTAGTAATCCGCGACCGCATCGAGGTTCTTGAGTCCGGCGGGCGGGGCGACCATGAGCGCATCCGCGCCGTGCTCCTGGGCCATGCGCGTGAACGCCGCGGCGAGATGCGTCCCGGAGGCGGAGACACCCACGGCCACCGGTATGCGCCCGCGCACCTCCTTGACCACGCCCTCTACCACGCGCCGGCGCTCCTCGTCGGTGAGGCGATGCGCCTCGCCCGCGATGCCGAGCACGGTGATACCGGAGATGCCCGTGGCCAGCGCAGACTCCACGAGGCGGGACAGGCCGGCGGAATCGAGGTCGCCCCCATCCGTGAACGGCGTGGCCATGACGTGGAAGATGCCGGACCATTTCATTGCGGCCTCGATTCTTTCAAGGGCTGAACCCTGGCAGGTGGCTCAAAACGGTCTAGATGCGAGGCGGCGCCTGAAGGCCACACGCGAGGCGCAAATTGAATCAGCCCTCGCCTCGTGGCTTCGCCTCTCAGCTCGAACTCCCACGTACGTCGAGCGTGCGGCCCGCACTTCAAGTTGAGCGGCTGTTGTTGGCCGCCAGACGAAGGCTGCGTGAATCCGACAACGAAGGAGAGGGGCCCTTTTCAGTCACCTGCTAGGCGCGGACCTGACAGGCGACCCAGTGTCCCGGGCTGATTTCCTTCAGAACCTGCTCGTTCTCGGAGCAGCTCGGCACGCGGATGGGGCAGCGCGTGTGGAAGCGACACCCGGACGGCGGCTTGATGGGGCTGGGCACGTCGCCCTCGAGGAGGATGCGCTTCCGCTTAATCGCGGGATCGGGGATGGGCACCGCGGAGAGGAGCGCCTCGGTGTAGGGATGTTTTGGATTGTTGTAGAGCTCCTTGCCCGGGGCGATCTCCACGACCTTGCCCAGGTACATCACGGCCACGCGCGTGGAGATGTGCTCGACCACGGAGAGGTCGTGGGCGATGAAGAGGTACGTCAGGTTGAACTGCTTTTGCAGATCCTCCAGGAGGTTGATGACCTGGGCCTGAATGGACACGTCGAGGGCGGACACGGGCTCGTCAGCCACGATGAGCTTGGGGCTTACGGCGAGGGCGCGGGCGATGCCGATGCGCTGGCGTTGGCCCCCGGAAAACTCGTGGGGATAGCGGCGCAGATGGTCGGAGTTGAGACCCACCGTCTCCAGGAGGTGGACCACGCGCTCCTCGCGCTCCTTGCGCGTCTTGGCGAGCTTGTGAATGACCAGGGCCTCTCCGATGATCGAGCCCACCGTCATCCGCGGATTCAGGGAGGCGTAGGGGTCCTGAAAAATGATCTGCATGTCACGGCGGAGATGCCGGAGGGCCCGCTTGTCCAGCGCGGTGACTTTCTGGTCGTCGAAGATGACCTCGCCCGCCGTGGGCTCGATGAGGCGCAGAATGCAGCGGCCGGTGGTCGACTTGCCGCAGCCGGACTCACCCACCAGGCCCAGCGTCTCCCCCCGCTGAATGGTGAAGGAGACGTCGTCCACCGCGTGGACGCGCGCGACCTCCCTCGAGAAGAGCCCACCGCGGATGGGGAAGTACTTCTTGAGGTTCTTGACCTGGAGGAGGGGAGTGTCGGCCATGGTGTCCCTCTAGTAGAGCCAGCAGGCAACCTTGTGCCCGGGCTTGGCCTCTTTGATCACGGGATCCTTCTCCGTGCACACGGACTTCACGAAGGGACAGCGGGGCGCGAAGCGGCAGCCGGGGGCGATGTCGCCGCGGAGGGTGGGGACGGTGCCGGGGATGGTCTCCAGCCGACGCCGCTCCGTGGAGTCCAGGTCGATGCGCGGAATGGAGCGCAGGAGGCCCTGCGTGTAGGGATGGAGCGGCTCCTTGAAAAGATCGGTCACCGTGGCTTCCTCGGCGACCTTGGCCGCGTACATGACCACCACGCGCTGGGCCGTCTCCGCGATGACGCCCATGTCGTGCGTGATGAGCATGACCGCCATCTTGAGCTTGCTCTTGAGCTCGTTGAGGAGGTCGAGGATCTGGGCCTGGATGGTGACGTCGAGAGCCGTGGTGGGCTCGTCAGCGATGAGGAGCTTGGGATTGCAGGACAGCGCCATGGCGATCATGATGCGCTGCCGCATGCCGCCCGAGAGCTGGTGCGGGTATTCCTTCACGCGGCGCTCCGCGTTAGGGATGTGCACGAGCTTGAGCATGTCGACCGTCTTGTCCATGGCCGCCCGCCGGCCGAGCCCCTCGTGCAGCCGCAGGGCCTCGGCGATCTGCTCCCCGCAGGTGAACACGGGGTTGAGCGAGGTCATGGGCTCCTGGAAGATCATGGAGATCTCTTTGCCACGGATCTTCCGCATCTGGTTGGCGGGCATGTCCACGAGGTTCTGGCCGTTGTAGAG
>DATGCY010000368.1:0-2491 GCA_035311385.1 Candidatus Methylomirabilota bacterium | reverse complement strand
CAAGGCTTCCGTGACATCCTCGAGATCGGTCGCGGCAACTTCTTGAGGATGTACGACGTCCTCTACCGCCGGCCCACGCCGCTCGTGCCGCGGGGGCGACGCCTGGAGGTGATGGAGCGCCTGACGGCGCGGGGCGAGGTGGTCGTGGCGCTCGACGAGAGCTCCGTCCGAGCTGCCGCCCGACAGCTCGCGGCGGAAGGCGTCGAGTCGGTGGCCGTGGTCTTCCTCTTCTCGTATCGGGACTCGACCCACGAGCGGCGCGCCGCGGAGATCGTGTCGGCGGAGCTGCCCGGCGCCTCGGTGTCGGTCTCCCACAGCATCTCCCAGGAGTGGCGAGAGTACGAGCGGACCAGCACGACGGTGGTCAACGCGTACATCCAGCCGATCATGGATCGCTATCTGGGCGCTTTCGGGCAGGCGCTCGGCGGCCGCGGCTTTCGCGGGCAGCTCCTCGTCACCCAGTCCAACGGTGGCGCCCTCTCGATCGGCGCCGCGCGATCGAAGCCCGTGCACACGATGGAGTCGGGCCCGGCGGCGGGCGCCACGGGCTGCGCGAGCCTCGCGCAGATCCTCGGCGCGGACCAGGTGATCTCGTTCGACATGGGAGGCACGACCGCCAAGTGCGCGATCGTCGAGCGGGGCCTCGTTCGGGCCACCGAGGAGTACCACGTGGACGGCCGCCCGCTGCGGATTCCCGTCATCGACATCAAGGAAGTGAGCGCAGGCGGCGGGACCATCGCGTGGATCGATGCGGGAGGGGCGCTCGCACTGGGGCCGCAGAGCGCCGGCGCCGATCCCGGACCGGTCTGCTACGGACGCGGCGGTGTCGAGCCCACCGTGACCGACGCCAACCTCGTGCTCGGGCGAATCGACGCCATGCGCTTCCTCGGCGGCGAAATGCCCCTCGATCACACGGCGGCCGCACGGGCCATCGACGACAGGCTCGCGGTCCCGCTTGGGCTCGCGCGCGCCACTGTGGCCGCCGGCGTGGTCCGCTTAGCCGATGTGAAGATGGCGCTCGCCGTGCGCAGCATCACGACCGAGCGCGGGCTCGATCCACGCGAGTACACGCTCATGGCCTACGGGGGTGGAGGGCCGCTGCACGCCGTGGCCATTGCGCGCGAGCTGCGCATCGCGCGGGTCGTGGTCCCGCCGGCGCCCTCGACCTTCTCGGCGTGGGGGATGCTCGCCACCGACCTGCGACACGATCTCGTCCGCACCGTTCTGGAGTCGTTCGATGCGACCGACGCCGCCTGGGCGGAGGCACGCTATGCGGAGATGCAGCGCGAGATCGAATCGATCCTGCCGCCGGTAGGGTTGCCCGTCACGTACCGGGCCGTCGACCTCCGCTATCTCGGTCAAGAGCACACGGTGACGATCGCCGTGGAGAGTCTCGGTGACTGGGCCGCGCTCCGCGGCCGCTTTGACGAGGCCCACCATCGCGCCTACGGCTATGCGGCGCCCGAGATCGAGGTCCAGCTCTTGAACCTGCGCCTGGCCGTCGTGTGTCCGCTCGAGCGCCCTCGCCTGTCCACCCTCGAACGAAGCACGGGCGCGTCGATACCGTCGGAGACACGGAAGATCCATTCGATGCTGACGCAGGATGCGCTCGAGTACCGCGTGGTGCAGCGCGAGCACCTGCGGGCGGGGGACACGATCGAGGGGCCCGCCGCGGTCGAGGAAGCGGGAACGACGACGCTGATCGATGCGGGCGATCTCCTGAGCGTCGAAGACCACGGGTGCCTCGTCGTCGACGTGGGGAAAGCGTGATGGGCACCGTTCCCGTCGACGCCATCACCGTCGAGGTGATCCGGGCCGCCCTCAACGCCGCCGCCGAGCGCATGCGCATCACCATGGTCAAGACGGCCTACAACCACATCATCAGCGAGAGCCTGGATTTCGGCTGCGCGATCTTCGACCCCGCCGTGCAGATGATCGCGCAGGGCATCGGCCTTCCCGTCTTCCAGGGGCACCTGGGCTTCCCCATCCAGGCCACCATCGCGGACCGGGGCCTCGAGGCCTTCCGCGAGGGCGACGTCTTCATTCACAACGATCCCTACACGGGCAACGGCAACCACCTGAACGACGTGGCCATGTCCTCGCCGGTCTTCTGGGAGGGCAAGCTCACCGGCTTCGTGTCGGTCAAGGCGCACTGGACGGACGTGGGCGGGCCCGTGCCCAGCTCCATGCAGGTGGGATCCACGGACTTCCGCCAAGAGGGTCTGCGCTTCCGCTCGGTCCGGCTCTACGATCGGGGCCGACTCAACGACGAGGTCATGCGCCTCATCGCCGGGAACATCCGCACCGAGAGCGGCACGTTGAAGGACGTGCAGGCCATGATCGCGGTGTGCCGGGCCGGGGAGGCGTTCTTCCGCGAGATTCTCGCCAAGTACGGGCGCGACACGGTCCTCGAGGCTACGGCCGTGTACATGGAGCAGTCCGAGCGTCGAACGCGCGCCGAGCTGGCGCGCATCCCGCCCGGCGTGTACCG
>DATGCY010000367.1:0-32391 GCA_035311385.1 Candidatus Methylomirabilota bacterium | reverse complement strand
ACCCGTGCGGGCGGCTAGGCTGCATGAGGAATGCCACGACTCTCGACCTGCAAAAACAGAGGGTTCCTGCTCTTGGCGGTCTCTCCAGCGGGCATCGCGCCCGAAGGAATCGGACAGGTCAATGGGCAAGCTGCACATCAGCGCGGCGCTGCCGGTGGCCTTAGCGGCGCCCACCGTCACCTCCGCGCCTTCCTCCGCCACCGCCCCGGCCCCCGGCCGAACCCGAGGAGTTCGCCAGTTCCACCTTGAGCGTCCGGCCATCGACGGTCTGCCCATTGAAGCGCTTGACCGCCTCAGCGGCATCCTCGGCCGTGGCCATCTCGACGAAGCCGAAGCCCCGAGAGCGGCCGGTGTTGCGATCCGTCACCACTGCCGCTGATTCGACCGTGCCGACTCCCGCGAATAGTTCGCGCAGTCGGTCCTCGGTCGTCGAGAAGGAGAGGCCTCCGATGAACAATTTGTGGGGCATGGCCATCCTCCGAATCGCTCTCCCTCGGGTGAGGCACAACCTGGAACGCGGACAACAGCACCAGAGTCGCGGTCTGGTTGAGGGAGAGGTTCGGGGCGAACCGACAGCCAGACCAGACGGTCGCATGATGACACAGCGCCGAGTCGAGTGCCGGAATTACTTCGGGGCGCGCGGCACGGAAAACGCCATCACGTAGTCGCCCAGACCGGTAGCGAGCCCGTGCGTGGGGACGTCGGTCTCCGCTCGCGAGATGGCGAGCGGGAGGCAGGAGCTAGGTCGGGATGCAGGTGAAGGTTTGCCGACGCAGCATGTACTTGGGCCAGGGCTTGGAATCCCAGTTGTAGGCTTGGATCTCCTGCTGGTAGAGATCGTCTTGCCATTGGCGGCGTAGGGCCGCCCGTTGCTCGCACGACTCCTGGGTGTCGTGCACGCTCAGCTTGACGATGTCGAGGGGTAGCTCGGGACGCTGCACGAGCTCCTGCACCCACCAGAGCGCCCAGGCCAGCATCACCGTCGACAGAGTCTTCCGCACGGCCACCCTCCCTCGCCTTTGAACTCGCTAGGAAACCTCGCGGAGCCGGATCACTTCGGCCCGGCCGTCCATGTATTCGCCCATCTTACGCCCCAGAGTCTTGAAATGCTCCGTTCCGCGATGCGCTTCCACGGCGGCCTGGTCGGCGTAGCGTTCCATGAAGACGTAGGTATGTGGCGTCTCCGCGTGATGGAGGGCGTAGAGGCTGCAGCCCGGCTCGTGGGCCCTCACCTTGGCCACCAGCTCCTTGGCCACGGTCTCGAACTCCTTCTCCATGCCTGGCTTCACCTTGATGGTCGCGACAACACCGATCATGCACTGGCCTCCCCGTCCGGAATGGCGCTCACTTGGAGCCGCGTGCTCTGGTAGGTTGCTCCCTCGCCCAGGTCGCTGTAGCGATCGGAGCACAGCATGTTGACGGTGCCGCTCTCTCCCGCGGCGGGCCGCTGGCCCGGAACGAAGGCCACCCCGCGGCTCGTCTCGTCGCTCACGCGGAGCCGGAGCCGGACTGTGCCGTGCCGGCTTTCGAGCTTGACGGCCTGGCCATCTCGCAATCCGCGGGCCGCCGCATCCTCGGGATGGAGCACGCACTCGGGCTCGCCGGCGCGGCGACGAAGGGTGGCCACGCCCGCCCACGCGGTGTGCGCCTGGAAATAGCCGGGCGCGGTGAGGAGGCGGAGGGGAAAGCGCTCGGCCGCGGCACGTTCGTCAGGGTCGCTGACCCAGTCGGGCATGGCGGGCAACCCCTGGGCCGCCAGCGTCTCGGAGTAGAACTCGAGCTTCCCCGACGGCGTCGCGAATCGCTGATGGCCAGGCTCGGGAGCGAGCTTGACCGCCCCGCCCGCGCGCAAGTCCTTCACGTCCATCTCCGCCGCGGGAGAGCGCGCGCCACGGAAGAGCTCCCGCAGGAGCCCGTCGGTGTCCATGGAGAAGATGGGATCCGCGAGGCCGAGCCGCCGCCCGAGCTCCTGGGCCAGCCGCGCATTCGACCACGCCTCGCCCTGGGGCGGCACCACCTGCCGGACGAACTGCATGTAGTACGTGCCATACGAACGGACGAGGTCGTCGCTCTCGAGATAGGTGGCGGCGGGCAGCACGATGTCGGCATAGCGCGCGGTGTCGGAGAGGAACGGATCGTGGACGACGGTGAAGAGATCCTTGCGCGCGAGCCCGCGCCGGGCGGTGGCAGAGTCAGGACAGGTCACCGCGGGATTGTTCGCGGCCACGAACAACGCGCGGATGGGCGGGTCGGTGAGTTCGAGGAGCGCGCGCCCGAGACGCGAGTGATTGACGAGGCGCGTCCTCGCCGGCCCCGACGGCTTGCGGATGAAGGCCGGATCGAGGCCGAAGCCGGTCGCCGTCATGAGGAGCGCACCTCCGCCCACGCGCGCATAGGCGCCGGTCACGCCGGGGAGGAGGGCGACCGCCCGCACCGCCTGCCCGCCGTTCACGCAGCGAGACATGCCTTCCCCGAGTCGGATGAAGGGGGCCCGCGCGCGTCCGTACATGTGGGCGAGGCGCTCGAGGTCCGCGGGCGACACGCCCGTGATGCGAGCGACGCGGGCGGGATCGAAGCGGGGCAGCACCTCGCGCTCCAGGCGGGAGAATCCCACCGTCTCCCGCTCCAGGTAGCCGCGATCGCACAGGCCATCGCGCACGAGGATGTGCATGATACCGAGAGCGAGGGCGGCGTCGGTCCCCACGTTGACCCGGAGATGCCAGTCCGCCCGCTCCGCGGTACGGCTGCGGCGCGGCTCGATGACCACGAGTGGCGCGCCCCCAGCGCGAGCGCGCTCCACGAGCGGCCACATGTGGACGTTGGTGGTGAGCAGATCGGCGCCCCACGCGATGACGAGATCGGACTCGGTTACCGTCTCGGGATCGGCGCCGCCCACGCTCCCGCACGCCGCGTCCCATCCGGCCTCCGCGGCGGAATCGCAGACGGTGCCCGCCTGGAGGCGTGTGGCGCCGAGGGCGTGGAAGAGTCCCAGGAGAAGTCCCCGGTTGAGCTGCCCCTGATGCGCGCTGTACGCATAGCCGAGGAGGCCGAGGGGACCATCGGAGGCGAAGATGGCCTTCCATTGCACGACGATCTCGTCCAGGGCCTGGCTCCAGCCGATCGGCTCGAAGCGACCCTCGCCCTTGGCGCCCACGCGCCTGAGGGGCGTGAGCACGCGTTCGGGCGAGTGCACCCACTCGTGCTCGCGGTTGACCTTGGCGCAAGCGAAGCCCGCCGTCATTGGATGCTCAGGGTCGCCCTGGATCTTCACGACGCGCCCGTTCTCCACGGAGGCGAGGAGCGAGCACTGATCGGGGCAATCATGGGCGCAGGCGGTCCGAATGGTCTGAATCACGAGGTCTCCTTCGCTCGCCGCATCGTGCGGGAGGGCCCGCGCCTTGTCAACCCTCGGGCACGCGCCCTACAATGGCCGCGTCCATTCTCAGAAAAGGGGGGCGCAATGGCTGGTGACGTGAAAATCGACAGTGTACGTTCCTATTCGAGCGGCACTCCCGGGCGATCCCTCAACAGTGCCCGTCACAATCACTTCGTGCTGGATTCGCCCTCGGGCCCTAACGAGGCCCTGACCAACGGCGAGGCCTTCCTCTCGGGCATCTCCTCCTGCGGCGTCACCCTCATCGAGAAGTACGCCCTCGAGCAGAAGATCGCCGTCAAGGGGATGCAGGTCGCCATCGAGGGCATCCGCAGCAACGCCGAGCCCAATCGCTTTCAGTCCGTGAACGTCTCGATCGAGATCTGGGGCGTGAGCCAAGGGCAGGCCGAGCAGCTCGTCGAGGTCTGGAAGGATCGCTGACCGCTCTATCGCACGGTCGCGGTCGCGACCACCGTCAAGGTCGATGTGCTCGCCGTCCTCACCGACTGAGCGTGAAGGCTAGGAGGCGGTCAGAGGAAGCGCGCATGACGCCTTGACCAACCGCTTGCCGATCAAATGTTCCGCTCCGAGCGCGGGCTTTGCCTGCGCAACCGAATCCTCGGGGGAGGTTCGGAAGGGGAATTGACTCGGTCCTCGTCTCGCGTCGGCCGAGGGCCGCCGCTCAACTCGAGCTGCGACCCCCTCCGGGTGTCCTAGCGCGTCCGATAGGCGTAGAGGGTGAGGTTGTCCGCGCTCACGAGGAGGGCGCCCTCCTCGGTGAGTGCCATGCCCATGGGAAATCCGAAGAGCCGGCCGCTCCAGAGGAGCGCGCCCGTCGCCGTGTCGAACGCATAGACGCGGTTGGGCCCCTGCCCCGCCACGTAGAGCACGCCCCCTTTCACCACGGGCTGCACGGGCACCGAACCGGCCCGCGCCTGCCACGTCACCGCTCCGCTGGCGCGCGCCATGGCAACCAGGCTCTGCTCGTCGGAGTTTGCCGCGGTGGCCACGAGATTGCCCATCACCATGGGCGCCACGGGCGAGCTCGAGTCGAGGGCGCGCGACCAGCGATCCTTCCGCGTCGCCGGATCGAAGGCGTGGAACACGTACGAGCCTGCCGGCGTCTGGGTGGTGAAGTAGAGCGTGTCGTCGGCTCGGGCGATCCCCGTGGTGGGCGCGCTGGGCAGCGGGGTAACCCAATCGAGACGATGGCCGCTCAAGTTCACCGATCCCAGCGCGGTGGCGCCGAGGAGATAGAGGTGATCGCCGGCCACCGATTGTGGATAGGCAAGCTCGGAGGGGAGCTCGAGCGTCCAACGGTCGGCGCCGGTGGCCGCGGCCGCTGCGTGGAGCGTTCGCCCTTCGACGAAGAGGACGGTGTCTCCCGCCAGGACAGGATCCGTCCCCGACTTCACCTGCCAGCGAGGTCGCCCCGAAGCGGGATCGAGCGCGTGAATGGTCTGCCGCTCTGCCACGAGCACGACCGGCCCGGCCGCGGTGAGGGTGCGCGCACGGAAGGGCACGTCCCAGCGCTGGGTCCCCGAGGTGAAGTCGAGCCCGAGCACGCTGTCTTCGCTGGCCACCACGATGATGCCACTCTGGATCACGAGAGGGCCGAACGCTCCCGCGTGCTCCATGCGCCAGGTGGGGCGGCCCGAGACCGGGTCGAGGGCGGCGAGCCGGGAGGCCTTGGTGTTCTGGTAGGAGTACGTGCCACCGTAGATGACGGTGCGTCCCGTGACGAGCGGGCCAACGGTGGAGTTGAGGGAGTAGCGGTTGTACCAGGACACGCTCTCGTAGGTCCACAGCACGGGCGGCGGCGGAGCGTCGCCCACCGGCGAGGTCGCCGAGCAGGCGGCGACCAAGAGGGCCGCCGCGAAGAGGAGGGCGGAAAATCTGATGGCCGCGAGCGCCAGGGAACGGACCACTACGACTCGTAGACCTTCTTGAGCTCCCCCTCCGCCCACTTCACGGCGTCCTCGGGCTTCATGCCCTGCACACCCTTGGCGAACATGTCGGTGATGACGTACTTGGAGTAGACCTCACCCGCCCGCGCGTTGGCCGGCCCTGCGTACCCGATCATGCGGGTGCCGCGCCCCGTGTACCGGTACGGCTTCATGGCGTCGTCGACGGTGTTCCACAACGGGTGGTTCTCCCAGTAGGTCGTGGAGCCCACATTGAAGCCGTAGTCGGTCTCGAACCACTTGGTGAACTGCTCCTTGCCATGGATGTGCTTGAGGAACTCCTTGGCCGCCTGGATGTTCTTCGAGTACTTCATGACGGCGTGCGAGGTGGCGAGGTGGTACGTGGGTGTCTTGCCCGCGGGCCCGTCAGGGTAGTTGAAGTGCGTGATGTCCTTCCACATGGGCTCGCCCTTCTCGTCCTTGATCTTCTCCGGGTTGCGCTTGGCGAAGATGTAGATGCTCGCGCCGTTGAGGGTGGAGCAGAGCTCTCCCGAGTGGAAGGCGCGGTTGTTGGAGGTGTCGTCCCACCCGAGCCCGCCCTCGTCGCAGGCGTCCTTCCAGAACGCGGTCATCCACTTGACGGCGTCCACGGTGTTCTTGCTGTTGAGCACCACCTTCTTGCCCGTCTTGTCCGTCTCCATGCCCCCGAACGTCCAGAGAAGCGGATAGGTGAAGGTCGGCGCGTCGCCGTACGTGTGCCCGAGCGTCTGGCCGATGGGTCTCCCCTTCTGCTTGAGGGCGGCGCCGATCTTGCGCCATTCGTCCAAGGTCTTGGGAGGCGCGGTGGCGCCCACGGAGGCGAACCACGACCGGCGATAGGCGATCTGGTTGCCGATGATGCCGTAGGGCAGGGCGAGCCAGCGGTTGCCATCGCGCGCCGCCGCTTCCGACATCTCGTAGTAGCCGCCCTGCTCCTTGCCCTTCCACTCGCAGAGATCGCTCACGTCGGCGAGGGAGGCCGCGTAGAGGTGGGGCCAGTTGTGGAACATCAAGATGATGTCCGCGCCCGCGCCCGTCTGGATGGCCGCGGTGATGCGGGGCTGCAGGTCGTTGCCGTTGATGTTCTCCATGAAGACTTCGGTCTTCATCTGCTTGTTGTACTCGGCGATCTGCCGTCGGAGCTCCACATCACCCTCGGGGATGAAGTCCGGCGGGTGGAGGAGGTGGATTTTGACGGGCTGAGCGAAGGCCGGCGCGCGCCGAGCCCGCAGCAGGCCCTCGATGCCTCCGGCCACCGCTGCGCTGCCGATCTGGAGAAATGTCCGCCGCTTCATGGCAGTCTCCTTGTGCGAGAGAGCTCCTCCTGCGAGTGACCAGAGCCTAGGAGGGGGTCTCCGCCGCTGTCAAGGGCCCTTTGACTTCCGCGGGCCCCTAGCGGAGACTTGACGCACTCAAGGAGACTCCCATGCCCTCGAATCTCGACGAGCAGTTCCAGACCATTCATGAGCTCGCCCGCGCCGCGCGCCGCAATCTCTCCGATGGGCCGTGGGACTATCTCATCGGCGGCACGGAGACCGAGACGACGGTGAAGCGGAACCGTCTCGCCATCGACAGCTTTGCCTTCCGGCCGCGCGTGCTCCGCGACGTGTCGAAGGTCGACTCCTCCTCCACCTTCTTCGGCCGCCCCGTGCGCCTCCCCGTGATGCTCGCTCCCGTGGGCTCGGTGGAGAGCTTCACGCCCGGCGGGGGAGCGACCGCGGCCAAGGCCTCGGGCGCCTTTGGCGTGCCCCACATGCTGTCGAGCGCGTGCAACCCCGGTCTCGAGGCCACCGCCAAGGCCGCCGACAACTACCGCATCTTCCAGCTCTACGTACGCGGCGACGACACCTTCGTGGACGATCACGTCAAGCGCGCGAAGGACAACGGGTACACCCTCTTCTGCATGACGGTGGACTCTGCCCACTACAGCCGGCGCGAGCGTGACATCGACAAGCGCTTCGTCAAGCCGTGGCGGCAGGCCGCCACCGGCATGAACTGGCAGGCCGCGCTCTCCTGGGATCAGGTGAAGCGCTTCAAGGACACGCACGACGTTCCCCTCATCCTCAAGGGCATTGCCACCGCGGAGGACGCCGCCATCGCCTGCGAGCACGGCGTGGACGGTATCTACGTGTCCAACCACGGGGGGCGCCAGCTCGATCACGGCGTAGGCTCGCTCGCCGCGCTCCCCGAGGTGGTGAAGGCCGTCGACAAGCGCGCGGTGGTCATGGTCGACGGCGGCTTCATGCGCGGCACCGACGTGGTCAAGGCCATCGTGCTGGGAGCGCAGATCGTAGGCCTGGGGCGACTTCAATGCCTGGGGCTGGCCGCGGCCGGCCAGGCCGGGTTGGAGCGCGCGCTCGAGCTGCTCGAGGACGAAGTCAGGATCTCTCTCGCCCTTCTGGGGGTTACCAGCTACAGTCAGCTCGACGCCTCGTACGTGCGGGAGGCGCCGGTCGTGGCCGAGCCGGACGCTCTGAGCGCCTTCCCGCTGCTCTGAGGAGGGCGACGGACGCATGAAGCTCCGACTGCTCCTTCTGGCCGTCATGATGCTCATGGCCGGTTGCGCCTCCGCCCTCCTCAATGGCCAGATCGCCCTCCGGCAGGGCCGGTACGTCGAGGCCGAGGGCTATTTCAACGAGGCACTCGCCAAGGATCCCGGCCGCACGGATGCCCTGGTCGGTCTCGGCATCGCGCAGTACAAGGCGGGTCGGATCGAGGAATCCGTCGACACGCTGGAGAAGGCGGTGCAGGTCCGGCCCAACGAGCCGAGCGTGCGGCTCTACCTCGCCCTGGGCTATCTCAAGCGCGGGGAAACGAGTCGAGCGGAGGAGCAGCTCACCGCGCTCCGCTCCCTCAAGATCGACGCACGAGTGGGACAGCAAGTGCAGGAAGCGCTGGACCTCATCAAGAAGGGTCCCCTCAGCGACTCCGTGCGCACCTTCCTGATCGGGAGCCTCGAGACGCAGGCGGAGCTGAGCCGGGACGTGCAGGATGCCCGGCTCCAGGCCCAGATGGCACAGGCCTACTACTACTCCTACTATCCGTACTATCCCTTCGGCCCCTTTTCTCCCTACTACTGGGGCTATCCGGGGTCCTTCGGTGCTCCGTTCTTTCCGTACGCGCCCTGCGTGCTGGTGTGGCGGGGCGGCGTGCCCTACTGCATCTGAGCCGTCGCCTCAGCCCTTCACCGCACCCGCGGTGAGGCCGCTCACCATGTACTTGTGGAGATAGATGTAGACGATCACCACCGGCGCCGAGGCCAAGGCCGCCGCCGCCATCAGCTGTCCCCAGAACGCGAAGTCCGACACCACGAACTCCGAGAGCCCCACGGGAAGCGTGCGCAGGCTGTCGTCCGCGATGAAGATCAGCGCGTAGAGGAACTCGTTCCACGACAGGGTGAAGCAGAAGAGCCCTGCGGCGAGCAGGCCCGGCGCGGCGAGGGGCAGCACGATGCGGCGGAGGGTCTGCAGGCGCGTAGCCCCGTCGACGAGGGCGGCCTCCTCCAGCTCGCGAGGAATGGACCGGAAGAAGCCCATGAGGAGCCAGGTTACGAAGGGCACGAGAAAGGTCGGATAGGCGAGGATCAGCGTGCCGAGGGAGTTGGAGTAGCCGATCTGGATGAAGGTGCGATAGAGCGGGATGAACATGAGGCCGGGCGGCACGAGGTAGGTGATGAGGACGAGGGCGCCGAACGTTCGCCGGCCCGGGAAGCGCAGCCGGGTCAGCGCATAGGCGCCCGCGGAACCGATGGCCAGCGAGATGAGGGTGCTCGCCACCGCGACCACCGTGCTGTTGCGGAGCCACGTGGCGAAGCGCGTCTCTTCGAAGAGATAGAGATAGTTCTCGATGGTAAACGGCCGCGGCACGTAGATCGCCTCGGACATGAGAATCTGGCGGCCCGTCTTGAACGAGGTGTTGAGGATCCAATAGAGGGGGACGGCCACCAGCACGAGGAGACCGCCCACCACCAGCCAGCGGAAGGCGCGGCTGCTCACGAGCTCGGCTCCTCAGGATGGAGATAGCGGACCACGAACACGATGAGGAAGGCGATCACGGGCAGCGAGTACATGCTGGCCGCCATGGCCATGCCCCAGCGCTGCGACTGGATGCCCAGCTCGTAGGAGTAGGTGGCGAAGATGTGGGTGGCCGCTCCCGGGCCGCCGCGCGTCATGATGTACACAATGTTGAAGTCGTTGAGCGTCCAGATCGTGCTCAGCAGCGTCACGATGGCGACCACGCCCTTGATCGAGGGCAGGCTGATCCTCCAGAACTGCTGCCAGGCCGAGGCGCCGTCGACGGAGGCGGCGTCGTAGAGGTCCTGGGGCACCGTCTGCATGGCGGCGAGGAAGGAGACGCCGAAGAACGGAAAGCCGCGCCACACGTTGGCCATGATCACGGAAAGCATGGCGAGGTCCGGATTGCCGAGCCAGTGGATGCCCGCGCTGATGACGCCGAGATCGTGGAGGCCCACGTTCACGAGCCCGCGGTAGAGATCCAGCAGCCAGCGCCAGGTGAGAGCGATGACCACGGTGGGAATGACCCAGGGCAGGAGGAGGAAGCCGCGCAGGAGCTGATTGCCGCGCACGGCCTTCTGGAGCGCGGCGGCCATGGCGAGGCCGATCACTACCTTGGCTCCGATGGAGCCCACCGTGTAGACCACGCTGTTCCAAGCCACGATGCGGAAGCGGGCGCTCTCCCACAGTGCCGCGTAGTTCTTGAATCCCACGAAGTGCGCGGGATAGCCGACCATCTTCTCGGTGAGGCTCAGCCAGATGGCGTTGAGGAACGGGTAGGCGATCAGGACGACGATGAGGAGGGCCACCGGCGCGATCAAGGCGTAGCCGAGCAGCCGCTCCTGCACGCGGTTGACGCGATGCCAGGCGAGACCGCGCGCCCGTGGAGCGGCTGCCACGGGCGGCGCGAGGATCAGCTCATCCGCGGAGCCTCTCGCCGGTCGCTGCATAGATGCCTCGGCGCCCTCACTTGACGGGCAGGCGCTCGTAGATCTCCTTGATCCGCTTGTCGGCCTCCTCGATGGCCTTCTCGGGGGTGACCTTGTCCACGATCACCCGCGTCATCATGTCGGTGAGCACATTGCTCGAGATGACCTCGGCGGCGGCGGGCGTGGTCGGCCCCGGCCAGCCCACGGGACGCCCGAGCTTGACCGTCTCCGCGATGATCTTGCCGTCGGGATTGTTCCAATAGTCGTCGTTGATGAGGTTCTTGAAGAAGGGCACCGCCTGCTGGAAGGAGCCCGTCATGTAGGCGGTGAACTTGTCCTTCGACATGATGCAGCTCACGAGGGCGCGTGCTTCCTTCTGCTGCTTGCCGTCGACCGGCACCCCCCAGTTCATCACGAAGGTGAGGGCGAGGTTGCGCCCGGCCGGCCCCCGCGGCATGAGCTTGATGGCGGTGTCTTTGCGCAAGGGATGCTTCGTCGAGTCCTCCTGGAAGAGGATGCTGGGGCCGTTCGGCGTGAAGGTGATCTTGCCCGCCATGAAGGCCTCGTTGTTGCCCGAGCCGGACCACGAGAGATAGTCGAGGGCAGCCGTCTTGTCAGCGAGGTAGGCCGGGGTCACGACCTTCAGCGCCTGGAGCGCCTTGTCCTTGGGCATGCCGACGTACTTCCCGCTCTTGTCGACCCACGCCGCCCCGTACGACCAGAGCAGGCTCATCGCGGGATCGTAGCCGTCGCCCGTGCGGTTCCAGGGGAAGCCTTGTGGGAAGTCTTGTAACCCCGCCTTCTTGATCTTGATCGAGATGTCGTTGATGGCTTCCCAGGTGTCGGGAGGCTGGGCGCCCACCTTCTCCACGAGATCCTTGCGGTAGAAGAGGATGAGGGGGATGGCGTAGTGCGGCACCGCGTAGAACTTGCCCCCGAACTTGACCGCGCCCTCGGCATTGGGCGCGAGCTCACCGAGCTCCTTGACCACCGTGCCCACCAGATCCGAGACGTCGGAAAGCCGCCCGAGGTTGGCCAGGCGCGCCGGGCCCACCGCGTCGAGCTCGGCCACGTCCGGCAGCGTCTTGCTCTCGATGGCCGCGGTGTACTTCGTCCACATGTCGTCGAAGGTGTAGGTCTGGATCTGCACCTCCGCCCCGATCTTCTTGCTGCAGTCCTGGATCGTCGTGTCGAGGATCTTGTCGGCGGGCGGGATGTACGTCTTGAGCCGCCAGAGCGTCAACTTCACGTCGGCGGCGCGGGCCGGGGCCAGCGCTCCCGCCAGAACGAGTATGAGGACGATGGTGAAAATTCGTCGGGGCGCTCCAGACATGAGGCTCTCCTTTGAGCTCGAAGACTGCGCCGGGTGCTGCTCTTGTAAGCGGCTCCTCCTGTATTGTCAAGCCTCGGCCTTGACAGTGCCGGGAGCGCGCCGCATCATCGGCCGAGGCGCACCCTCAAGGAGACCTCGATGACGACCTCCATCGCCTCTCTCCAGATCCAACCCCTGCACGCGAGCTTCGGAGTCGAGATCGGAGGCGTCGACCTGCGCCAGCCGCTCGACCCCGGCACGTGGACGCAGATCTGGGACGCCTTCAACGACCGCTCGCTCCTCGTCTTTCACGATCAAGCCCTCAGTGACGAGGAGCAGATGCGGTTGAGCGAGCGCTTCGGCCCGCTCGAGACCACCATACTCGCGCGGGCGACCCGCGTCGAGTGCGTGCACCGGCACACGTGGCGGCAGCACGACCTCGTGGTGTGGGACAACCGCTGCATGCTCCATCGCGGACGTCCCTGGGACGCTCGCCTCCACCGGCGGGTGATGCACCGAACCACCGTCGCCGGCGATGGGCCGACGGCGTGATCTGTTCCCTGGTGTTCCGCGGCCTCGATCTCGTGCTCGCCCCGCGCTCCTAGACTCGACGGCCCATGAGCGCTTTCCTCGACACGGTTGTCAATCTGGGCGATCTCCTGGATCGATCGCGGGCCGCCGACGCCCTGGCCGTGATCGATTGCCTCGACTGGGAACATCCGCGCCCGTACACCTACGGCGAGCTCAGCCGCCTTGCCGATGCCTGTGCGCGCGGGCTCCTCGCCCGTGGCCTGCGGCGCGGGGACGCGGTGGCCATCCTCTCGGGCAATCGGGCAGAATTCCTCGTCGCCTACCTCGGCACGATGCGCGCGGGCCTCGTCTCCGTCCCCGTGAACCACAAGTTTTCGCGCGAGACCATCGAGTTCGTCATGCGCGACGCCTCCGTGAAGCTCGTCTTCGCCGATGGTGACCGTCGATCGCAGGTACCTTCTCGCATCCCCCTCGTCGATTTCGACGCGCAAGACGGCAGAGGTTTTGCCGCGATGCTCGACCCCGGCCCCTTCAGCTCGGTGCGCCCCGCTCCGCGCGAGACGGCCATGGTTCTGTACACCTCAGGCTCGACGGGCCGGCCCAAGGGCGTGCCTCTGTCCCACGACGGTCATCTCTGGGCCGTGCGGTCGCGGACCACGGCTCCCGATCTGGCCGCCCAGCGCTTCATCGTGGCCGCGCCACTCTTCCACATGAACGCGCTGGGCACGAGCAAGGTCGTCTTTGCGGCCCACGCCACCCTCATTCTCCTGCCTCAGTTCGACGTGACACGCTACATCGAGGCGATCGGCCGCTTCCACGCCACCTTCCTCACCTCGGTGCCGACCATGCTGGCGCTGATCGTGCGCGAGACCGATCTCCTCGCTCGCACCGATCTCTCGTCCGTGCGAGCGGTGCGGATGGGCTCCGCGCCCACCACGCAGGCCCTCATCGACGTGGTGAAGCGCACCTTCCCCGGCGCCGCCGTCTCCTACATCTACGGGACCACGGAGGCGGGTCCCGTCATGTTTGGCCCGCATCCCGCCGGCCGGCCGCAGGCCGATCTCGCCCTCGGCTGGCCGCGTCCCCAGGTCGAGGTGCGCCTGGTGGGGCCCGACGGTCGCGAAGCTGACGAGGGCATGCTCTGGATCCGCACCCCCGCTACCATGACCGGCTATCTCAATCTTCCCGAGAAGACGCGCGAGGTGCTCACGAGCGATGGTTGGTACCTGTCCGGCGACATCCTCCGTCGCGAGCCGGACGGCGCCTACTACTTCGTGGGGCGGGCGGACGACATGTTCGTGTGCGGAGGCGAGAACATCTACCCGGGCGAGGTCGAAGCGCTGCTCGAGCGGCATCCCGACATCCAGCAGGCCTGCGTGGTGCCCATCCCCGACGAGATCAAGTACGAGAAGCCCTTTGCCTTCGTGGTGACACGGGACGGCCGGCACCTCAGCGAGGAGGCGGTGAAGCAGTACGCCCTCGCTCACGCGCCTGCCTTCCAGCACCCGCGCCACGTGGTCTTCATGCCGGAGTTGCCCCTGGCCACCACCGGCAAGATCGATCGCGTCGCCCTCCGGCGCCTCGCCCTCGAGCACCGTCACATGGAGACGAAAGCATGAGAGCGGCGGTCATCTACGAGCACGGCGGCCCCGGGTCGATCAAGATCGTGCGCGACTTCCCCGACCCGCGCCCGGGACCTGAGGACGTGATCCTCCGGGTGCGCTCGACCACCCTCAACTACCACGACATCTTCACGCGGCGGGGCATGGCGGGGATCAAAGTGCCCATGCCGTGCATCATGGGCGTGGACTTCTCCGGCGACATCGTGGAGACGGGCCGCGCGGTGACGGGCTGGAAGACCGGCGATCGCGTGATGGTCGATCCCGTCGATCGCGTGGGTCCGGGAGGGCTCCTCGGTGAGATGTGGCACGGCGGCCTCGCCGAGTACTGCCGGGTGCCCGCGCACCACCTGGTGCCCCTGCCCGCCGACGTCTCCTACGACGCGGCGGCGTGCCTGCCCGTGGCTTACGGCACCGCGGTGCGCATGATGCACACCATTGGGCAGGTTCAGCGCGGCGACAAGGTGCTCATCCTGGGAGCCTCGGGTGGGGTGGGAACCTGCTGCGTGCAGCTCGGGCGCCTCGTCGGAGCGGAGGTCATCGCCTGCGCGAGCAGCGACGCCAAGCTGGCGCGCCTGAAGGACCTGGGGGCCACCCATCTCCTCGACTACACCAAGCAGGACTTCATGAAGTGGGTCTACGAGACCTTCGGCAAGCCGCATCGGCGCAAGTTCGCGGGGGGCGTGGACGTCGTAGTCAACTTCACGGGCGGCGACACCTGGGTGCCGTCGCTGCGCGTGCTCCACCGCGGCGGCAAGGTACTGACCTGCGGCGCCACCGCCGGCTTCGATCCCAAGGAGGACCTGCGCTACATCTGGACCTTCGAGCTGAAGATCCTGGGCTCGAACGGCTGGATGCGTGAGGATCTCGACACCCTCATCGCCATGATCCGCGCGGGACAGCTCACGCCCGTCATCGATCGCGAGCTGCCCCTCGACGAAGTCAACGAGGCCTTCCGTCTCCTCGAGGACCGAGAAGTGTTTGGCAAGGTCGTCGTGCGGCCGTGAGCGAGCCCGCCGCCGCCCTCTCCGTGGAGCAGATCCAGGCCACGTTCGACGCCTCGCCCTTTATCGGCTTCCTGCAACTCCGCGCCGTCTCCCTCGACCGGGACGCGGGCACGCTGACCGTGACCATGCCCATGCGCCCGGAGCTGGAGCGGCGCACGGGCACCTCGCAGTTCCACGGCGGGCCTCTCGCCGCCTTCATCGACATCGTGGGCGATTTCGCGGTGGGCATGGCGGTGGGCGGCGGGGTGCCCACCATCAACCTCCGCATCGACTATCTCAAGCCCGCCATGGGGCGCATGGTCACGGGCACGGCGCGCGTGCGGCGCATGGGACGCACGGTCGCCCTCGTCGACGTGGACGTGCACGACGAGCAGCACGCGCTGGTGGCCGTCGGCCGCGGCACGTACTCGCCCCAGCGAGGGTAGTGCGTCTCCAACGAGTATTGGCTACACGCTACGTGCTCCCGCAGAGTGCCGGGCCAAATTGCGAGCCAGACGAGGCCCGATGGAGGCCGCAGCCCGAGGCGTATGTAGGTATACGGCGTGTGTAGGTATACGTTGAGGGCTGCGGCCGACCGAGAACGAAGTATGGCGAAGTCAAGTTGGTCCGGCACTAGTGGTATCGTACGGGCGCGTTGCAACCCGAGCACGGGAGGAACACGATGACCACGAACGGCAAAATGACCACGCTGAATCCCGTCGGCTTTGCTCCCATGGTGACGCGCAAGCCGCTCGCCCCACGACTCGACACCCTCGAGGGCAAAACGGTGTACCTCGTGGACTGTCGCTTCGACGACTCCGATATCTTCCTCAAGCAGATGCAGGCGTGGTTCGCCGAGCGCCTGCCCGGGGTGCGCACCGTCTTCAAGCCCATCTCCAGCGTGTACCTCAACGACGATCCCACCACCTGGAACGAGATCAAGGCGCGCGGGCACGCGGCCATCCTCGGGGTCGGCCACTGAAGCACCTGCGCGCCGGCGGTCGCCGCGCATGCGATGACGGTGGAAGCGACGTACGGCGTGCCCACTGTGGCCATGCACACGGACAAGTTCGACACGGTGGTCCGGCAGGTGGCGGCCCACAACGGCATGCCCGGCCTCCGGCAGGTCTTCGTCCCCCAGCCCATCATGGGCAAGACGGCGGCCCAGCTCCGCGCCTACGTGGACGGCGTGGACCCGATCACCAAGCGACCCGTGATGCAGGAAGTGCTCGACGGTCTGACGCGGCCGTTCGACGCGGCTGAGCTGGGTCCGCTCGAGTTCGATCGCTCCACGCCTCGGCTCCTTCCTCCCGATACCGAGGAGAATCTCCACCGCCTCTTCCTCGACAGCGAGTGGACGGACAAGCTACCCATCGTGCTCCCCACGGAGGAGCGGGTGGCCACCATGCTCGCGGCCACGCATCGTCGGCCGGACGAGGTGGTGGGGCGCATGCGGCCGACCCACTTCCGCGAATACTGGGAGTACACCGTGGAGAAGGTGGCGGTGAACGCGGTGATGGCAGGAGCGCGCCCCGAGTACTTCCCCGTCATCCTCGCCCTCGCTTCCACCGGCGTGAGCGCGCGCGGCAGCAGCTCGAGCTCGGTAGCGGCCATGGCAGTGGTCAACGGCCCCGTGCGCCAGGAGATCGGCATGAACGCGGGCACGGGCGCGCTCGGGCCCTACAGCCACGCCAATGCCACCATCGGCCGGGCTTACGGTCTCCTCTCGCAGAACCTCCAGGGCGGCTCCACGGTGGGGCTGACCTACATGGGATCCATGGGCAACAACTACGCGTACAACAGTCTCACCTGCGCGGAAAACGAGGAGCGGAGCCCGTGGGAGCCCTTCCACGTGCAGCACGGTTTTCGGCCCACGGACAGCGCGGTGAGCGTGTTCTCGGGCTGCCGCTCCACCGCCTTCTCCCTCGGCCTGCGCGAGACGTACTGGCGCGAGCACGTGGCCAACATGCTGCGCGGCATGGACCCGCACGGGCCGCCCACGCTTCTCCTCGATCCCATCACCGCGCGACAGTTCATCGACCGCGGCGGCTTCACCAAGAAGGACGCGCTCATCGACTGGCTCTACGAGACGGCTCGCATGCCCGCCGGCGAGTATTGGGACTATCAGCTCGTGCAGAACTACATCTATCCGCGAGCGACCTTCGGCGAAGAACCGTGGGCGAGCAAGCTCAAGGCCAAGCCCGAGGAGATGGTGCCCATCTTCCGGCGCGAGGACATTCACATCGTGGTGGTGGGCGGCGAGACGAACGGCTATTGGCGGATCATGGGCTGCAACTATCAGGCGACGGCGTCGGTGGACGAGTGGCGCTAGATAGTCGGAGAGGGGCTTCGCCCCCTTCCGAACCTTCCCCCACAAGGGATTGCGCGGGCGAAGCCCGCGCTCGGAGCGGAACGCTACAGGAGGGCGTGTGAACCGGTTTCAGAAGCAGGCGGGTGTGGACAAAAGCGATTTTTCGTACGACTGGGTGGCGGTGCCGTTCAAGGCCGTCTGGGAGCAATAGGCCATGATCCGCTACGGTCAGGACGCTCCCCTCTTCTCGCTGCCCTCCACGAGCGGGCGCGACATCGCCCTCGCTGAGTTCAGGGGCGTCGCCGACGTGGTCCTCCTCTTCTATTGCTACGATTGGGGCAACATCTGAACGCCCGAGCTGTGCGACCTCGGTGGGGTCGCCGCGGAGCTCCAAGCCACGGGCGCGGTGGTGCTCGGCATCAGCGGGGACACGCCGTTCTCCCACGCGGAGTTCCACAAGCGGAACGCGCTCACCTTCCCGCTCCTGAGCGACGTGCATCGCAACGTCATCCGCGCCTACGAGGTCTGGGACGAGGATCGCAACGTCGCCTTCCGCTCAACCGCCATCGTGGACGTGGACGGGAAGCTGCGGTGGTCGCAATCGGGTGACCGCCTCATGACGCGCAACGGATCCGAGATCCGTCGCGTCGTCGAGCTGATCCGGAAGCTCCGCACGGGCTCCTAGCTCGGATTGCCCCACGAACATTCGGAGTGCGAGGCGGGTCGGGGCCCATCGTCGGGGGCGGGGAGCCCTCCAGCTTCGTCACCCACCCCGATCACACGTACGGCCTCTAGCGACTCATCCGGGCTAGCCGCGGCGCGGGCGCCGCGGCGGCGGGGCGGACGGCCGCGAGCAGGTAGCGCTCGAACCAGGTGGGAAACGCGCGCACGTACTCGCGCCGCCCCTCGAGGAGCAGGCCCGCCGCGACGGCCTGACGGAAGGTCAGGTCGCCCCGCCACCAGCCGATCAGGGTCCGGCGATCGGCACGGAGGTGGAGCTCCTCCGGGAAGCCCGGATTGACCGCACACACTGACACCTCGCTGCGCCGGAGCAGGAGGTAGTGGTGACGAGCGCCGCCCCGGACGTCGGTGAGCTCGATGCAGACAACGAGAGGCTTGTCCGGGAGAGCCTCCCGGCGGACTCGGCGGTGGATGTCCCAGATGAGCGGACGAGCATCCAGCTCGCTCCCCTCGAGATCACGCGCCAGCCATCGCTGGCCCCATGTCCCGAGCTCGCGGACCACCGAGGCGAGCTCTTCCCCGGCCGGGGTGAGCCGATACTCGGGCCCCTCCTTCCCTTCGAGGCGCTCGATGGCGCGCGCCTCCACCAACTCGCGCAGCCGGGCGGCCAGCATGGTGCGCGAGATGCGTGGGATGCCGCGCTGCACCTCGCCGAAACGTCGGCTCCCGCAGAGCAGCTCGCGCACGATGAGGAGCGTCCATCGCTCACCGAGCAGATCCAGGGCCCTCGCGATCGAGCAGAACTGACCGTACGTTTTCATGGCTGGACGATACCGCGCCGCCACCTACCTCGTGGTGCGGATTTCGTACCGCGCCCCGCGAGCGCGCGATCGTAGCCTCTCGTCAGCAGATCATTCACCGCGGCCGCCACGGGCCGCCAGAGGAGGAGAGGCCATGAAGAAGATCGAGATGGAGAAGGTGCTTCGGTGCGCCGACGTGTCGGGCACGGCCTGCCAGTTCGTCGCCCGCGGGGCGACCATGGACGACATCCTGCAGCAGGCAGGACAGCACGCGGTGCAGGACCACGGGCTCACCGTGACGCCCGAGCTGGTCGAAGCCGTGAAGGCCCGCGTGACCGAGGCGTGAGCCGGACGGCGGCGGGCGGTGATCGGGGCCGCCCGCCGCCGAACCAGCGGCACACCCAGATGGATCGATGACCACGCACGCCGGCACGGTGGCAGCGTTCGACGCCCGGGCGTCGCTCACCCGCAACATTCTCGCTCTCACGAGTGGGCTCACGCTGTGGACGGCGGTCCACTTCGGCGTCACCGCCATCCTGCCTCTGCTCCTTCATGACCAGGGCTACGACGCCCGCGGTATCGGCTTCATGCTGGGCGCCATGGGCATGGCCCAGCTCGCGCTACGCCCATTCGCGGGATGGATCGTCGATGCCTTCGGGCGCCGCACACCGCTGGTTCTCTCCCTCGTGCTTCTCGCGAGCGCTTCCGCGCTCCTCTTCTCCCCCGTGGGCTGGGCCGTGCTCGCGAACCGCGTCCTCACCGGCGCCGCGTACAGTCTGGGTACCACGGCATTTTTCACCCTCGTGGTCGAGGCCGCCCCGCCAGGGCGCCACGGTGAGGTACAGGGATACGTGGCGCTGGGCATCACGCTTGGTGTCGGCCTGGGGCCCGTCGCTGCCGTGGCGCTGTACCAGGGATTCTCCCCAGGCACCGTTCCCGCTGAGCGCATGACCAGCGTGGCCATCGGCGCCGTCACGGTGGCGGTGTCGAGTGGCGTCTGCTTCTCCGCGGTCTCGAGCACATTTCGAGCACGGGGTCGCGCGCATCCCTACGCGCTGCGCACGAACTTCCGCCGGGAAGGACTCCTGCCGGCCTTGCTCAACTTCTGCACGCAGATCCCGAACGTCGCGTTCTCGACCTTTCTTCCCCTGTGGGCTATCGCCCGAGGCGTGGGCAATCCCGGCACCCTCTTCGTCGGCTCACAGGTGGGAGCGGTGGTCAGCCGACTCCTCGGTGGACGCATGGCCGATCGCTATGGCCGACGCCCGGTGCTCGTTCCTGTTCTCGTCGGCCTGGCCGCCACGCTCGCGGGCATGCGATGCGTCGCGGGTCTGCCGTTCCTCTTCGCTCTCGCAGCGGGCTACGGCACGCTCTACGGTGTCGCCTTCGTGATCCTCCCGAGCCTCGCCGGCGAGGCGGTGCCGGCTACCGGGCGTGGCGCCGCTATCAACACGATGGGGCTCGGCGCCGATCTCGCCCAGCTCCTGGGTCCGTGGGGCCTCGGCCTCGCTGCGGGTACGTGGGGCTTCGGCGGAGCGCTCGTCGCAGCGGGAATGGTGCCGCTGGCCGGCGCCGTCGTGTACCTAGCGCAAGCGCGTCGCGGCTGATCGCCGCCGTCGCCCGGCGCCGCAGACGGCGTCGGATTTGACCCGTCCGACTCTCTCTGGCAGGATCGCCGCGACATGAAGGGAGATTCGCCAGGGAGGTGAACGGCCCGCCGATGGACGACCCACTGGCCCTCACCGTTCAGAGTCATGGTCATCCGCTCACCCTCGACGCGCTCCGGAGAGCGGGCGCCATCGCCTGATCGAGCGTCGCCTCACCCCAGAGAGGGCAGCATGAGCGACGCGGACAGCGCGCGACGCGCGTGGCGCATCGTGCTGGCCGCTACCGTGTTCAACCTGCCCATCGGCAGCTTGTACGCATTCAGCGTACTTCTCCGGCCTCTCGAGGTGCTGCTCGGCGTCGGACGCGCCGATCTCGCCCTGGTCTTTGCGCTAGCCGCGGCGGGGTTCGGGGTGGGCACGAACCTGGCGCCCGCGGCGTACCGTCTCGCGCCCGCGCCCGCGCTGGTGCTCGGCAGCGCGACGGTGAGCACGCTCGGCATGGCCCTCGCGGCGACGGCAACCGGGCTCGGTCAGCTCGTGCTCGGCTACGGATTGCTGTTCGGCGCTGGGGGCGGGGCCGGTTACATCGTCTCGCAGCAAGCGGTGAACCTCACGGTGACCAGCCGCCGCGGCCTCGTCAATGGCTATCTGGTCAGCCTCTACCCGCTCGGCGCCATGATCGCGGCGCCCATCCTCGGTTGGTTGGCTCGCGACTTCGGCGTGCGCGCCGCTCTCGGCGCACTCGCCGCCGTCCTCGCCGTCACCGGAGCAGCGAGCGCGTGGCTCATCGTCCGATCAGGCGTGACGCTGGTCGTGTCGCAGGCCAGCGCCGTGCCGGGCTCGCACGAGCGTCGACGCGACGTCTTCTGGCGGCTTTGGTTCGTCTTCTTCCTGGCCGCGTCCGCCGGCCTCATGGTGCTGAGCCAGGCCGCCGCCATCATCACCGCCTACGGGGGAGCAGCGCCGCTGGCGATCTTCGGCACCACGTTCGTGACCGGCTGCATCGCGGCCGCTCGCGTCGGGGGCGGATGGATGGTCGACTGGCTGGCCATTCCCGTCGTGGCGGCCGGCGCCCACGCCCTCGCCTTCACCGGCAACATGGCGTTGACGATCTGGCCCGGGCCCATGGTGTCCGTGCTCGCCCTGACCCTGGTCGGGCTCGGCTACGGAGTGATCTCCGGTGTCATCGCGGCCTCGGTGGCTGTGTACTGGAGGCGCGCCCTCTACGGTCGCGTGGCGAGCCGGCTCTACGTGGCATGGTGCGCTGCGGCCATCGTCCTGCCCATTGCCGCGGGGCGCTTGTTCGATCTGACCCAGGGGTACCGGGCGGCCGTCATGATCGCCGCCGGCGGCAACGCCTTGGGCCTCCTCGTGGCTCTCGGCCTTCCTCGCCCATCCGAGGCGGAGGATTCCGAGTCCTCACCTCGATGATTGTGACGAGGCGTACTCGCCACCGGGCATCAGCCTCACGAGGCGATCAGCCGTCGCCTCTCGCGAGCTCGGGTACGACCCAGCTCGCCTTCTTCCCGGAGGCGACACGCTGGATGTTGTCAAAGCCGTTCCGGAAGCGCGCCGTCCAGTTCTCCCACGTCGGCCCCGCCGAGTGCGGTGACAGCGTGACGTTGGGCAAGGCGAAGAGCGGATGGTTGGGCTTTGGTGGCTCCTCCACGAAGACGTCGAGGCCCGCCCCGGCGATCTGCTTCTGGGTCAAGGCGCGCAAGAGCGCGTCCTCGTCCACCACGGGACCGCGGCAGGTGTTGACGAGGATGGCCTCCGGCTTCATGAGAGCGAACTGAGCAGTGCTCATCATCTGGCGCGTGCTGTCCGTGAGGGGCACGTGCAGGCTGACCACGTCGGAGGTGCGCAGGAGCTCCTCGAAGAGCACGAAGCGCGCCCCGATGCCGTCTTCTTGGTCCTCGGTGAGCCGCACCACGTCGTAGTACTGAACCTTCATGTCGAAGGCGGCGGCGCGGCGGGCGACCTTCTTGCCGATGTTGCCGAGGCCGACGATCCCCAGCGTGCGCCCCGCCAGCTCGTAGACGCGTGTCTCGTCCGGCTTCCCGGCCCGCCACTTGCCGGCGGCCACGTCGTTGTGGAACCGCACCAGCCGCTTCTCCACCGCGAGCATGAGCATGATGGTGTGCTCGGCCACCGCGATGGCGTTGGCGCCGCCATTATTGGACACGGGCACCCCCGCCTTGCGCGCCGCCTCGATGTCCACGTGGTCGTAGCCCGCGCTCAGGAGCTGCACGAGCTTGAGCTTGGAGGCGGAGCGAAAGAACTCGCCGCCCATCTGGCGGGCGAGCCCGAGATAGAACTCTACGGTGGGCGCGGCCTCGTAGAACTCGGGGGAGCCGATGTCCGCCACCACGAGCTCGAAGCCCGGGGGCGTGAGGCGCCGGGCGATCTCCATGACGGCGTCGGGCTGCTTGGGAGCGAAAAGGATCCTGGTCGCCATGGAGGTCTCCTCTCTCACTGCTGCTGGAGCGGAATGGTCGCCGTCATGCACGGCACGTTGCCGTGCACCTTCGTCGTATGGCCCTTGCCCGTGGTGTCCTCCACGAGGCGCGCGTCGCCCGGCCCGAAGATGTGCTTCGATCCGTCGCCCAGACCAATCTCGAGCTGGCCGGACAGGATGATCACGAACTGCCGCCGCGGGGCGGGGTGCCAGTCCTGAAAGTTTCCCGCCGGGCTCTCCCGGAAAGAGATCTGCGTGGTAGACAGGCCCTTGGCCCAGTCGGGGCTCTTGGTGAGGGCAATCGGCTCGATGTGGGACTGGCCGTCGGCGCCGGTGTAGAGGCGGAACAAGGGCATGACGATCCTCCTCGGGTCGGGGTGAAGAACGAACGGGATAGTAGCACGCGGCCCGCGCCTGGAGCCCCGCCTTGAAGACCTTGCGCGGGCGCGCTACTCTTCCCTCCGCCATGCACTTCGGGGTCTTCGTGGAAGAAGCCAGGCCGGGGCTCAGCCAGACCGACGCGTTTCGCGAGAGCTTCGAGACGGTAGACGCCGCGGAGGCCCTGGGCCTCGACTGCATCTGGCTCGGCGAGATCCACTTCAACCCCGGCCGCTCCGTCATCTCCGCTCCCATCGCAGTGGCCACGGCCATCGCCGCCCGCACCAAGCGCATCCACGTGGGCACCGCGGTAAACGTCCTGCCTCTCAACCATCCGCTTCGCATCGCGGAAGAAGCGGCCACCATCGATCACCTGAGCGAGGGGCGCTTCGAGCTCGGCATCGGGCGCAGCGGCGCCGCGCGCACGTACGACGTCCTCGGCATTCCCTACGGGGAGAGCCAGGCGCGCTTCCGCGAAGCGCTCGAGATCATCAAGGAAGCGTGGAAGGGCCAGCCCTTCAGCTACCAGGGACAGTTCTACCGCTTCCAGAACGCCACGGTCGCCCCGCGGCCGTATCAGAAGCCGCATCCGCCTATTCGCATGGCCGCCAACACGCCCGACACGTTTCCCCTGGTCGCCCAGCTCGGGCTGCCCATCTTCGTGGGGCTGCGCGATGTGGACATTCCCGAGCTGCAGGGATCGCTGGCCTCCTATCGTCGCGCCTGGGCGGAGGCGGGGCATTCCACCACGCCCAGCGTGTATCTGCGCATTCCCGTGTACGCCGGGCTCACGGAGTCGGGCGCCATCGAGGAGCCGCGGGAGAGCATCACGCGGTTCTTCCAACGCCACGTGGAGCTGATGCGGGCCACGGTGGGCCGCGCCGGCGCCGGTCCGGCGGACCGCCGCGCGGCCAAGGCCGACGCCCTGGAGCGACTGCCGTATGAGGAACTGCTCCGCACGCGCGTGGCCTTCGGCACCGCGTCCCAGCTCGTGGATCGCCTGACAGAGCTGCGCGAGCAGCTCGGCCTCGACGGCATCGTGATCGAGCCGAATCCGGCCGGCCTCATCCCGCCCGAGCTGGCGAATCGCACCCTGCGCATCCTGTCCCACGAGGTGATCCCCGCGTTCAAGTGAGCGGCGCCCGCCGCCATCCTCGAGGTGGAGACCGTCCATGATCCGCAAGCTGCTTCTCGTCGGGGTTTCGCTGATCGTGCTGCTCGCGGGCCTTGGCCTCGCCAATCCCTTCTCGCATCACGTCACCGCGCAGCCACCCGCCAACGGCCTCGCCCCTCGGTTCCTCGTCGATCCCTTTTGGCCCAAGCCCCTGCCCAATCGCTGGATCCTCGGTCAGGTGGCGGGGGTGGCCGTGGATGCCCAGGACCACGTGTGGATCATCCAGCGCCCCAAGACCTTGAGTGAGGACGAGAAGGGCGCGACGCTCAACCCACCACGCAGCGAGTGCTGCATTCCCGCCCCGCCCGTGATGGAGTTCGACAGCGAGGGCAATCTCGTGCAGGCCTGGGGTGGTCCCGGCGCGGGCTACGACTGGCCGGAGAACGAGCACGGCATCTTCGTGGACTCGCAGAACAACGTCTGGCTCGCCGGCAATGCGGAGAAGGACGCGCAGATCCTCAAGTTCACGCGCGACGGCCGCTTCCAGATGCAGATCGGCAAGCCCGGCATGTCAAAGGGCGACGCCGACACCCAGAACCTCAACCGCCCCGCGGACGTGCGCGTGGATCCCGCCACCAACGAGCTCTTCGTCGCCGACGGCTACGGCAACCACCGCGTGATCGTCTTCGACGCGGCCACCGGCCGCTACAAGCGGCACTGGGGCGCCAACGGCCGTCCGCCCGGTGATGCGAGCGTGAAGCAGTTCCAGAATCCCGTGCACTGTGTGCGCATCGCCCGGGACGGCCTCGTCTACGTCTGCGACCGTCGGAACAATCGCATCCAGGTGTTCAGGAGGGACGGGACGTTCGTGAAGGAGTTCTCCATTGCCGCGGACACGCGTGGCAACGGGTCCGTGTGGGATCTCGACTTCTCACCGGATGGCGGGCAGACCTTCCTCTACACCGCGGACGGGGAGAACAACCACGTGTGGCTCCTCCTCCGCGACAACGGCAAGGTGCTGACGCGCTTCGCGCGCAGCGGCCGGTACGCGGGCCAGCTTCACTGGGTCCACAACATGGCGGTGGACGGGAAGGGCAACATCTACACGACCGAGGTCGACAACGCCAGGCGGGTGCAGAAGTTCGTCTCCCAGGGTCTCTTTCCCATCACCGACTGACGCCGCGCTTCCCGCGGCAGGCTCATGAACACTCGGAGCGCGAGGCGGGCGGGTCCTGCCGCCCGCCCCGGTTCCACGTACGGCCTTCGTGAGTGATTCGCGCTAGGGGCGGCGGCCGCCGCGGAGCACGCTGAGCACTTCTTCGAGCGAGGGAGGCTCCGTCGCGTCCTTATAGGCGGCGAGGCGCTCGTAGATCTCGCCCGCCGCCACGAAGAATCCTCCCGGCAGTCCCGCGTCCTCGAAGGAGGCGGCGATTTCCGCCATCTCGCCCGTGAAGCGCCACGCCTTCCGTGCGCTGTCACGCGCCGCGCTCTCGGATCGGTTTCCAACGCCCGGCTGGCTCCGCGCCCATTCTTCCTGGAGGGGCCGGTCCACGCCCGCCTGCGCGGCGAGGGCGCGGATGCCCATGAGGAGCGCCGAGGTGCCCTTCGTGTACGCCGCGTAGGCCATCTTGAGCGCGGAGGCCGCGCCGGGACCGCCCTCGATGGCAATGGCCTCCAGTGGTCCCTTGGCGAAGAGCGCAGCGATGCGGGGCGCCTCGGCGCCGGAGAGATAGAGACGCGTGGTGCCCGGTTTCACCGGCGGCGGGCCGATGATGCCCCCGTCTACGAAGGTGGCTCCGGCATCCGTCACGATCTTTCCGATCTCCCGGCCGGTGGCGGGCGACACCGCGTTCGCATCGACATAGATGCCGGCGAAGGGTCGCGCCATGACGAGTCGGGCAAGATCCACCGCGGCGTGCGGCGGGCAGATCGAGAGGATGACCTGACTCGCGGCGATCAGTGGGGCCAGCGTCTGCACGTCCTCGAGCCCGGCGGCGGCGGCGCGCGCCGAGGTCTGCGCTCCGCGTCCGTCGGACGCCCAGAGCACGCGAAGCTCATTGGCCCGCGCGGCGGCGCCCACCACGCTGCCCATCTCTCCCGGATGCAGCACCCCGATCGTCGTGATCCTGTCCATGACGTGTTGTTCTCCTCTCTTGAATGGTCGGCGATCAGGGCGCCCGCTTCCTGAGACGCCAGATCTCCTCGGAAGGCCAGCGATGCGCCCACTCCGAGGTCACGAACGTGTACCGAGTCGAGGCCCCTTGCGGCGCGCGGAGCTCCATCAGATCGAGGAGCTCGAAGCCGTTGGCACGCAGAAGCCGCACCCAATCCCCGACGGGAAGCGCGAACTCCACCGTGCCGGTGTCCGCCCACTCGAGCCGATGCAGGCCGAAGGAGTCCCGCCGCAGACGCTCCGTCGCCGCGCTGTCGTCGTCGGGCAAGCACAGGGTGAGGAGGGTGCCGTTCTTGAGGAAGATGAGGTGCCCGCCCGGCCGCAGGAGCCGCGAGGCCTCCGGCACCCAGCGATACGGATCGCACCAGAGGCTCGCCCCGTATTCCGACAGCGCGAGATCGAAGCTGGCATCGGGCAACGGCACACGCTCCGCGTTGCCGTGGAGAAGGGGAAAGTCGAGACCGTGCTCTTCCTGGAGCGCCCGCGCCGTCGCGAGCTGCTTGGCGGAGTTGTCGATGCCCACCACGCGGGCGCCGCGCCGGGCCATCCAGGCTGACCAGTACGCGGTGCCACAGCCAAGCTCGATGACGTCTTTGCCCTCGACCTCGGGCAGCGCGCGCACCTCGGCCTCCGGAAGGTGCCAGATCCCCCACGTCGGCTCGGCCTGGGCCCAACCGCGCCGGCCGGCTGCCGCGTACTCGGAGCTGAGCGCGTCCCAGACCACGCGATTCTTCTGGACGTGCTCGGGCAGATCGGGTTCGGCCATGGTCCGGTCACGGTAGCATACGGCGGCCCGGTGACGTAGAGTGTTGCCCGACACCCATTCCGCTCTCCGAGGAGATCACCCATGAGCGACGCTCCGAGCCTCTTGATGGAGAAGGACGGCCCCATCGGCTGGATCATCTTCAACCGCCCCGAGAAGCGGAACGCGGTGGGCGTGGAGACGTGGGAGCTCATGCCGAAGTACGTCCAGGATCTTGCCACCGACGACACCATCCGCGTCGTCATCATGCGCGGAGCGGGGGACAAGGCCTTCGTGGCGGGGGCGGACATCTCGCAGTTCAAGGATCGCCGCCGCAACATGGCCGACGAGGAGGAGTACCGGCGGATCGGCGCGCGGGGCCGCGACGCCATCAATGCGCTGACCAAGCCGCTCCTCGCCATGATCCACGGCTACTGCGTGGGCGGCGGGGTGGCCATCGCCATCTCCTGCGACATCCGCATCGCCGCCGACGACGCGCGCTTCGGCATCCCCGCCGCGCGCCTCGGCCTCGGCTACCACTGGAGCGGCATGGAGCAGCTGATGGCCCTCGTGGGCCCCTCCGTGACCAAGGAGATCTTCTTCACCGCGCGCACCGACTGGAATGCCCAGGACGCCCTCCGCATGGGACTGGTGAACCAGGTGGTGCCCAAGGCGGAGCTCGAAACTTTCACGCGCGACTACGCGCTCATGATCGCCAAGAACGCGCCGCTGACCATGCGCTCCGCCAAGGCCAGCGTGAAGGAGCTCCTGCGACCGACGGCGGAACGCGATCTCCAGCATCTCGAGAAGCTGATCGCGGACTGCTTCAACAGCGAGGACTACCAGGAGGGCGTGCGCGCTTTCGCGGAGAAGCGACGCCCGCAGTTCCAGGGACGATAGGGAGTGGATTGCGTCGGACGGTGAGTGGGACTATCGTGCCTCTCACCGAGACCACGTAGCCGAGCAGCCGGCCGCCAAAGCGCTCGTGAGCGCCCTGAGGAGCCCAACCATGGCCAACGGATCGTTCAGCATCGACGTCGAGGATGTGGAGTATCTCCGTCACGGCGACAAGCCGCTCCTCGCCCGACTCTTCAAGCCGAAGGGCGACGGCCCCTTCCCTCTCATCGTCGATCTGCACGGCGGCGCGTGGTGTGTGGGCACCCGCGAGAGCGATGCCGTCATCAACGAGGCCCTCGCCAAGAGCGGAGTGGTGGTGGCCGCCCTGGACTTCCGCATGCCTCCCGACGCGGCCTATCCGGGCTCCATGGCTGACATCAACTACGCCATCCGCTGGCTCAAGGCTCGCGCGACCTCCCTCAAGAGCCGTGCCGATCTGGTAGGCGTGCTCGGCGTGTCGAGCGGCGCGCATCAGGCCATGCTGGGCGCCATGAAGCCCGCCGATCCGCGCTACGCCGCCATCGCCCTCCCTTCAGGATCGCCGGCCGTGGATGCCACCGTGCGCTGCGTCGTGCTATGCTGGCCCGTCATCGATCCGCTCGGCCGCTTCACCTACGCGAAGAAGCTCAAGGCGGCCGGCCCGCCCTATCCCGACGTGGTCGACCGCGTACTGCCGCATCACGACTCCTACTGGGGCACGGAAGCCGCCATGGCCGAGGGTAATCCCGTCATGGCCCTCGAGCGCGGCGAGAAGCTCCTCCTGCCCCCCGCCCTCTACCTCCAGGGCACGAAGGACGTGGCGCATCCGCGTCCGCACCTCGACCGCTTCGTGGCCGCGTACCGCAAGGCGGGCGGCCAGGTCGAGCTCGAGCTCTATGAGGGCGAAACGGAGGGTTTCATCAACCGCAACCCGAATTCCCCGGGCTCCCAGAAGGCCCTGGCCCGCATCATCGAGTTCGTGCACAAGGAAATCCGGTAGGCGCGGCATGGCCACGCCACGGAAGGGCACCGGGCTGTTGATGGTGTGGGCGGACGTGCCCGCGGACAAGGAAGCCGAGTTCAACCGCTGGTACAACGAGGAGCACCTGGCAGAGCGCATGTCCGTACCCGGCTTCCTGAACGCCGCGCGCTATGAGGCGGTGAAGGGCGGGCCGAAGCACCTCGCGGTCTACGAGCTCGAAGGCCCGGCCGTGCTGGAGAGTCCCGCCTACAAGAAGGTCCAGGCCAATCCGACGCCGTGGACGAAGCGCTGCTCGCCGGAAGTCATCGGCACCACGTTCACCCGCAACGTGTACACCATGATCCATCCCCGCGCGCTGAGCGGGGCCGCGGCGGCGAGCGACCTCGCCCCCGCCCTCCAGCTCGGCCGCATGGACGTGCCCCGCGAGGTCGATGTCGAGTGGAACGAGTGGTACAACACCATCTACGTCCCCAACTACGAGAAGGTGCCGGGAGTGATCCGGGGCCGGCGCTACCGGGCCACCACCGGCTCGCCCACGTATCTCACGTTCTACGAGTTCGAGCATCCGAAGGTGTCGGAGACGCCCGAGTGGCAGGCCCAGCGCGACGCCGTCCCCGCGTCCGTGCGCATGCGCGAGCACATGCGGCATGCGCCGGGCTCGCCAGGAGTCTACGTCAAGACGTTCCAGCTTCCTCGCTGAGGAGCCGCCCATGCGCGCCGTCGTCATGCGCGATCGGGCCTTGGTGGTCGCCGACGTTCCAGCACCCGAGCCCGGTCCGGGCGAGGTGCTCGTGCGCACGCTGGCCTGCGGGATCTGCGGCTCGGACCTGCACGCCCTCAAGCACGCCGAGCGCTTCGTGGAGATCTCCAGGCGTTCCGGCAATCCCCGCGTGATGGATCTGAGCCGCGACGTGGTCATGGGCCACGAGTTCTGCGCGGAAATCGTGGAGCACGGTCCGGAGACCACGCGAGCGCTCAAGGCGGGAACGCGCGTGTGCTCGCGCCCCACCCTCGTGCGCCCCACGGGTCCGCAGAGCATCGGCTACTCGAACGACAACCCAGGCGGCTACGGAGAGTACATGCGCCTGAGCGAAGCGCTCCTCCTCGAGGTGCCGAACGGGCTCAGCACCGAGCACGCCGCGCTGACCGAGCCGATGGCGGTGGGCGTGCACGCGGTAGCCAAGGCGCGCCTCGAGCCCGACGACGCCCCGCTCGTCATCGGCTGCGGACCCGTGGGCCTGGCCGTGATCGCCGCCCTGCGTCTGCGCGGCGTCGGCCCCATCGTGGCCGCCGACTTTTCGCGACGGCGGCGGGAGCTGGCGCTGGCCCTGGGCGCCGACGTGGTCATCGATCCCGCGCAGGGCGGGCCCTGGACGAGCTGGCGCGAGGCGGCCGTGTACAGGGACGCAAGCCGCGCCCCCGCGCTGCCGCCCTGGATCGCCGGCCCCGCGGTGCGTCCCGCAGTGGTCTTCGAGTGCGTGGGCGTGCCCGGCGTGCTCGACGAGCTGATGGCCGCCTCGCCGCGCGGCACGCGCATCGTGGTGGTCGGCGTGTGCATGGAGCCGGACACCATCCACCCCATGCTCGGCATCAGCAAGGAGCTCAACCTCCAGTTCGTCCTCGGCTACACGCCGGATGAGTTCGCGGCCACCCTCGGCCATCTCGCGAAGGGCGAGATCCCCGCGGCGCCCCTCATCACGGGCGAGGTCGGACTCGACAGCGTCGCCCAGGCCTTCGTCGATCTCGGCTCGCCGGAGCGCCACGCGAAGATTCTGGTCCGCCCGTAGCGCAAGCGTTCAACTTCTCGGCCGACTCCGGAACGTGAGGCGGTGCGGGTCCTGTCGTCGGGCGGGAGGTGCCCATCAGGCTACGTCACCCACTCCGCCCGACGGGCACCTCCCGCCCGACGCCACCCGCCCCGTCTGAACTGGCGCGGTCTGCTAGTAGCCCTTTTGCTTGTCGATGAGGGCGAGGAGCGGGCGGCCATCGCGGCGGCGGCGGAGGTTCTCGCAGAAGGTGGCGATCACACGGCCCGCGCGGCGTGGCGAGCCGCCCGCGGTGTGCGGCGTCACGATGGCACGCGGGTGCCGCCACAGCGGATGGTCTTTGGGCAGCGGCTCGGGATCCGTCACGTCGAGCCCGGCACCCCAGATCAGCCCTTCGTTCAGCGCGGACAGCACGTCCTCGCCGCGGATGATCTCCCCGCGGGTGACGTTGATGATGATGGCATGCCGCTGCATCTGGGCGAAGCGCTCTCGCGTGAAGAGGTGGTGGGTGGCCTTGGTCAGGGGCAGGCAGATCACCACCACGTCTGAGACGCCCAAAAGATCCGTGAGCCGCTCGGCGGGCCAGATCGCCTCCACGCCCGGCTCGGGGTCCACCTCCTCGATGTCGAGGCTGAGCACGCGCATGCCGAAACCGACGGCGCGCTTGGCCACCGCGCGGCCCGTGCCACCGAAACCCACGATGCCCATGGTCGTGTCGTAGAGCTCCCGCTGATGCACGCGGATGGGCTCGCGAAGCTCGTAGTCGGGGGTGCGGATGGCCGTGTGCACCCCGCGCGTCAGCCCGAGGAGGAGGGCAAAGGCATGCTCGGCCAGGTGAATGCCTACGTCCCCCTTCTCGCTGGCCAGGGGCACTGCGTGATTGATGAGCTCGGGGGTGAGGATGTTGTCCACCCCCGCCCCGATCGAGTGGTAGTAGACGATCTGCTTGGCGAGGTGGAAGTTGTCGGCGTGCACGCGGCCGAAGATGATGTCGGTGTCGGGCAGCTCGCGGCGCTGGGCCTCGTTGCCCTTGACCTCCACGATGCGGGCGCCGGGTCCAGCCGCCTCGAGGATGTTGACGCGATCCTTGTCGGTGAGGCTGGACACGATGAGGTTGGGCACGAAGAGAATTTTCATGGACACCTCACAGCGGTTATCCGGTTCCCTCTCTCCATCGGGGGAGGGGGCGCGACACGTTCACGCGGGAAAGTGGTAGAGCCCAGCGGCGTTGCCGCATACGATCTTGTGGCGTATGTCCGCGGGGAGATCCGCCATCTCGCGCGCCACATACTCGCGCGAGTCGGGCCAAATGCCGTCGGGATGCGGAAAGTCCGAGCCCCACATGATCTTGTCGGCGCCGAGCTGATCGACGAGCTTCATCCCCACGGGATCCGTCTGGTAGGTCGCCCAGCACTGGCGCTTCCAGTACTCGCTGGGCGCCATGGTGAGGGAGAGATCCTTGAACTGGTCCTCCCACTCGCTGTCCATGCGCCAGAGGACATAGGGAATCCAGCCGATGCCCGACTCGCCCAGCACCATGCGGAGGCGCGGATAGCGCTCCAGGACGCCGCCGTAGATCATGGGCATGAGAATCTGCGCCATGTTCATCTGAAAGCCCGTGATGTGGCCGGCGTAGGCCATGCGGGCGAGGCGCTTCTGCTCCTCCGTCACCTCGGCCCCCGCGCGGCTCAGGTCCGAGCCGATGAAGACGAGCTGCTGGAGACCCTCGGGCAGGCGCGTGCCGATGGTGTGGAAGTGGAGCGGTAGCCCCGTGCTCTCGATCGCCTCCCACAGCGG
>DATGCY010000366.1:0-6455 GCA_035311385.1 Candidatus Methylomirabilota bacterium | reverse complement strand
CTCCTGCGCGATGACGGCGGCCACGGCGCCGATGCGGCCGATGATCGCCGCCATCCCACGGGCCTCCGGGGAACCAAGGCGGGCCTGCTGCGCCGCCAGATGCTCCTCGAGGGTCGTCCTTGACGGGGCCATTTGCCGATGCTAGGCGAGGCCCTGACGGCAGTCAACATGGAGAAGAATGGTATTCTCGGCTGCTGTATGACCTTTTCGTTACGCGGAGCAGTACCCGCTCTCGCCGTGCTGCTCCTCGCCGCGGGATGCATAGAGAACGTGCCCCGCTACATCGTCATTCCCGCCAAGGGCCAGTCCGACCAGCAGATGAACAACGACCAGTTCGACTGCAACCTCCAGGCACAGAAGCAGACCGGCTACAATCCCGACAAGGCGTTGACCGAGGGCGCCATCGCGGGCCTCCTCATCGGAGGCGCGGCGGGCGCGGGGCTGGGAGCCGCCGCGGGCGCGGCCAGTGGCATCGTGGGCACGGGCGCCTCGATCGGCGCGATCGCCGGAGGCGGCACGGGCGCTCAACTCGTCGGACCATATCTCCACGACAAGAACCTCAACGAGACTCAGCGCGCCTACTACGCTTGCCTCGAAACGCGCGGCTACACGCTGACCAGATAGCCCGTGGCTGATCCCACCCCGGGGCGCTGGCGGGCGCTCACCTTCCTCTCATTGGCCGAGCTGGGCGCGCTGTCGCTCTGGTTCAGCGCGGCGGCCGTGCTGCCCTCTCTCTCGCGCGAATGGCAACTCGGCGATGGGGGACGGGCCGGTCTCACCATCGCGGTGCAGGCAGGGTTCATCGTGGGCACGTTCGCCTCGGCCCTCGCCAACCTGCCCGACATCGTCTCGCCGCGCATCGTCATGCTATGGAGCGCGGTGGTGGGCGCCCTGCTGAACGTTGTCCTCGCACTGTGGGTCGGCAGCCTGACGCCCGCCCTCGCCCTTCGCTTCGCCACTGGTCTTTGCATGGCGGGCGCCTATCCTCCCGCCATGAAGATCGTGGCGACGTGGTTTCGCTCCGGCCGCGGCCTGGCCATCGGCATCCTCGTGGGCGCGCTCACTCTGGGCTCGGCCGCGCCTCATTTCTTCCGGAGCCTGTCCGACCTGCCGTGGCGCGCCACACTCGTTGCCGCGTCCGGGCTCGCGCTCCTCGGCGCCCTGATCCTCTGGCTCCTCGTGACGGAGGGCCCCGATCGCTTCCCACCTGCGCGTTTCGACCTGCACATGGCGGGCGCCGTCTTTCGCGAGCGCGGGCCGCGCTTGGCTTGTTTCGGCTACTTCGGTCACATGTGGGAGCTCTACGCGATGTGGGCGTGGCTCGGCCTCTTCCTTGGCGCCAGCCTCGAGGCGCACGGCGGCGGCAGCAGCTATCTCGGCCTCAATGCCCCCGCCGCCACCTTCGTCACCATGGGGGTAGGCGGCGCCCTCGGCGCCTATGCAGGTGGCGCGCTCGCTGATCGTTGGGGTCGCACCACACTCACCATGGCCGCCATGGCGCTCTCGGGTCTGACCGCGGCCACCATCGGTTTCACCTTCGGGGGCCCGCCCGCCGTGACCTTTTTTCTCGCGTTCCTGTGGGGCGTCACGGTGATCGCGGACTCCGCGCAGTTCTCCACCGCGGTGACCGAGCTCTGCCCGCCTGCCTATGTAGGCACGGCGCTCACGGCGCAGACGTGCGTCGGCTTCGCGCTCACTATCATCTCCATCTGGCTCATCCCCCCCGTGGTACGCGTGGTCGGTTGGCACTGGGCCTTCTCGCTGCTCGCTCCCGGGCCCGCGCTGGGCGTGCTGGCCATGGCCCGGCTGCGCGGTTCGCCGGAGGCCGTGCGCATGGCCGGCGGCCGCCGCTGAAGGGTTCTTGTCAAGCTTCGCAGGCGGCGTTAGCATGGCAGAGACATGTCGATGAACCCACTGGCGCACACCCTGCTCGCTCCCATCTTCCGTGACGCTCGCGACATGATGCTCTTGACCTGGGCAGGGGTGCGCGCTCCCTCCCTGGCCGCTCTCGATACCGCCGCCGCCCTTGGCCGCGGGATTCACAAGGCAGAGAAGGATTTGACGGAGCGCCTCGTGACGGAGCCCGCGGAGACCGCGTCGCTGCGCCTCGTGCCCGCCCACGTGGAGCGCATCGGTGATTCCATCGAGGGTCTGATCCGCTGCTGCCAGCAGATGGCCGCGGAGGGCACGGTGTTCACCTCACGCGGCTCGCGCGAGGTGAATCTGCTCTTCGAGCGCGCGGTGGAGATGCTCGAGTGCGCGGGGGATCTCACCCTGACGGGCAATCGCGTGTTGGCGCGACACGTGGAGATCGAGAGCCTGCGCTTCGAAGACATGGCCAACGAGTACGCGCGGGCTCATGAAGAGCGGCTGGTGGAGGGCGAGTGCCGCCCCGCCGCCTCCAGCGCCTTTCTGGCCATCCTAGACTACCTCCGCGAGATCACGCGCCACGCTCGCCTCATCGCCGGTCGCATCACGCCCCGCCCCGCTCCGGGCGAGGGTCCTTTCTCGCGTCTCTGAGTCCTCGGCGGGGAACCTTTCCCCCCGCCGGGCACTTCTAAAGAGCGGGGAGGTGTCGGCATGAGGGCTCTGGCGACTATCAGCGCATCGCTTGCCTGCTCGCTCTGGCTGGAAGCGGCGCCGAGCTCGGCCCAGGCGCCGCCTGCTTCCCCGCGATCCGGTAGCTCGACCCAGGTCGGCAACGCGGGCACCATCACCATCGACTGGCAGGCGGCGCAGGACAGTGCGGGACGCCCGCTCATCGTGGGACGTGTCATCACCAAGGGTGGCAAGGCGAGCTATTGCACGCCGCGCCTGCTCGTGGAGACGCTCGATGCGCAGGGCGGAGTCACCGCGGAGCGGATGGGCTTCATCCCCGGCACCATCGGGCCGTACGACAACGTGTACTTCGAGGAGCCGATTCGCGCTCCCGGGCCCGCCTATCGCGTCACCATCGCCTCATGGGACAAGTGCGCCGGTGGCCAGTAAGCTCGGGGGCGCGCTGGTTCTTGCTGGCTGTCTCGGGCTGAGCGCGGAGATCGCCCTCGCCGATCGCGTCACCATCCCCGGCAACTCCGGCACCATCACGCTGGACTGGGAGGCAACCCAGGACAGCAAAGGCCGCCCGCTCATCGTGGGACGCATGATCACCTATGGCGGCATGTCGGGCTACTGCCGCCCGCGCCTGCTCGTGGAGACACTGGATGCGGAGGGTCAAGTCATCGCGCAGCGCATGGGGTTCATCCCGGGCTACGTGGGTGGATTCGATAACGTGTACTTCGAGGAGCCGATCCGTGCGCCCGGCCCCGCCTATCGGGTCAGCATCGCGTCCTGGGACAAGTGTAGCGGCGGCCAGTAGACCCCTGGCGCTCTTCCTGGCCCTGCTCCTCGGGGCCTGCGCCGGGCCCGCCGCTCAAAACGGGCAGCCCAGCATCACCGCCTCGTTTGAGGACGGGCGCTTCAAGGTCGAGTGGGGGACCGCGCAGACACGCTCCGGCCAGCCAATCATCGCCGGCTACGTCACCAACACGCGCGGCGGCGGCGTGAACAATATCCGCATGCAGGCCCAGACCCTCGACGCCCAGGGACAGGTCATCGACACCACCACCGCGCTCGCCCCCGGTTATGTGGGCGGCTTTGGCCGGCTCTATTTTGAGGTGCCGCTCGAGAAGACGGGCCCCGGCTATCGCGTCAGCGTGCTCAGCTGGGATCCCGCAGGCAACGGACAGTAGCGAACTAGCGACCGAGCAGACGCCGGAACTCGTCCAGCTCCGGGCGCGAGACGTCGGGTTGGCTCGCGAGCTCGGCGAGGACCTCGTCGGCGCGCAGCTTCAGGTGCGTGGAGAGGCGCGCAAAGACGTTCAGAGCATGCCGCGCCTCGCTGGTGGCCTTGGCTTTGGCCACGGAGCCGGCGACGCTCGCGAGCATCTTGCTGTCGAGCCAGGCGAAGACCTCCATGGAGGTGGCGAGGGCGGGCAGCCGCCCCGCGGTGCTGCTCTCGTCGTAGTGCACGAAGATGATGGCCTGGCCCCGAATGTCGGGCAGCACCTTCTGCTGATAGCTGCCGCGCGCGTAGACGACGCGCAGCCCATTGTCGCCGTAGAACGGCGTGATCACGCCCTTCACGCCCCAGCCGTCGTCGAGATTGAGACCGTCGGGGGCGACCCAGATCCGATAGCGCGCCAACTTCAGAGCACGCGTGACCTGGGTGGCGAAGTCAGGGTGATTGAGCAGATAGTCGAAGACGTCGAGGCGCAGCGGATAGGGCTCGATTTCCACGCGCGTAAAGATTGTGGCGTGCGCGAGCACGTTCTCGATGCGCGCCCGTTCGGCGGCGGGCACGCCCGCGGGCAAGGCGGGCGCCGCGGTGCCCCCCGCCCACGAGACAGGCCAGAGCAGAAGCCCCGCCGCGAGGATGAGCGCGCCCCTGACGGTGTGTCTCAGGGGAACGTCCCGAGCACGCCGAAGCCGCCGCCCGGCGTCTCCGCATCGCTGCTCGCCCACGAGATCACGACCCCAAACGTGGTCGGCTCGGGTCCTTGCGACACGATGATGTAGATCAGGTCGGGCTCGATGGCATTGTTGTTCGTGCCGACCACCACCCCCACCCCGTGACTGAGGTCGAGGCTCTTCGCTACGTACTTGTCCCAGATATCTCCGCGGCGCTCCTGAAAGGCCATGAGGGGGATGGGCATCCGCAGAGCGGGCACGCGAGTCTTCCCGCACTCTGCCGCGTACGCCTGGTAGATGGTGGGAGGCGTGAGTCCGCCCAGCACGACACGGCGCACGGTCTGCGGCCGCATGCGGCCGTCCGCCTTGACGATCCAGATGCTGCGCTCACCTGGCCGGCCGTCCCAGCGCACCTCGTCCCAGTACGACACTACGCCCCCCCGCGCGATGGGCGCGGTCACGGACACCCCGCCCCACGCGCGCGCGATCGTTTCGGGCACGGAGCGGAGCGGGCGCTGCGTCACGATCATCCCGCGATCGCCGCGGCCCTCGGTGAGGAAATTGTCGAGGCGCTGGAAGCCGGGCCCGCGCGAGCCATCGTTGAGCTCGCCGGGGCTGAGAAAGGAGGTCAGGGATCCGTCGAAAACGTTGGCCACGCGGAGTCGGTATTCGACGGCGCCGGCGGGCAAGGCGAAGGCGAGCACGAGCAGCACGCTGGCCGTGGGCAGCAGTCTGGGACGGGACGTGGCCATCAGGCCTCCTGAACTTGTGATGTGACGCGTAGCTCGGAGTATGCCAGCCAGGGTCCGAGCCCGCGGGGGAATCAGCCTACGACGTCACGCGTAGAGGTCCTCGCGCGTGGCGGGCGCCGTCCAGCCGACGGTGTCCCACTGCTTGCGCAGGAGGAACTGATAGAGACCGATGGAGCCTCTCGCGAAGGCCATGGAGGAGCAGGCGAGGTAGAGGAGCCACGTGCGATAGGTCCGCTCGCCCACGATGGCCCGCGCCTCGTCGGCGCGCGCCTGCAGGCGCTCGACCCACTGGCGGCAGGTGCGCGCGTAGTGGAGGCGGAGGTTCTCCACGTCGTAGACTTCCCAGCCTGCGCGCTCCATCTCCGTCATGGTCTCGGAGACGCCGGAGAGATCGCCGTTGGGGAACACGTGCTCGTAGAGAAAATCCGTCTGGCTCGTGCGCCGCCAGTGGAACTCGTGGTGGATGCCATGATTGAGGTAGAGCCCGCCGTCGTTGAGCATCGACCGCACGCTGGCGAAGAAGCTCGGATAGTTCGGGATGCCCACGTGCTCGATCACCCCGATGGCGGCGATTTTGTCGTAACGCGCGCCCGGAGGCAGATCGCGCAGGTCGCGATGCTCCACGAGGCAGCGCCCCTCGAGACCTTCGCGCTTGATGCGGGCCATGGCCCAGTCCGCCTGAGCCTTGGAGAGGGTCACCCCGTGCGCGGTGACGCCGTAGTGCTGCACGGCCCAGATGCTGAACCCACCCCAGCCGCAGCCGATGTCGAGGAGCGTCTCTCCGGGCTTGAGGCGCAGCTTACGGCACACGAGATCGATCTTGTCGGCTTGCGCCTGCTCGAGCTTGCCGTCGGGCTCACGATAGTAGGCGCAGGTGTAGAGCATGAGAGGATCCAGGAAGAGGGCGTAGAAGTCGTTGGACACGTCGTAGTGATGGGCGATGGCCTGCGCATCCCGTCGCTTGGACCGCTGCCTCATGACTCTGCCTCCTTCATCCCGAAGATCCCGTCGAACACGAGGCGCCGACGCGCCAGCCCCAGGGCGAGCACGGCGCGCACCGCGAGCCGGGCCAGCCCCGCGGGCAGCCGATCGAGCTGGCGGCCGAGCCAGCCGGGCTCCCCGCGGCCGTACAGCGTCTCGATCTCGCGCACGTAGCCCTCGAGGGGCACGTGGCGCCGCACGAAGGCCTCCGCGGCGGCGGCGGCGAGGAGCCCGCTCCGGATGGCGGGGCCGATCCCCTCGCCCGAGAGATCG
>DATGCY010000365.1:0-2492 GCA_035311385.1 Candidatus Methylomirabilota bacterium | reverse complement strand
CCTGGGCGACCTCGGGAGGCGAGGACTTCGAGCTGCTCCTCGCGTGCGATCCCAACTCCGTGGCACCGCTCTGCGACGGCCTGCGCCGCGCCACCGGCACCGTGCTCACCGTGGTGGGCGAGATCGAGGCGGGGGAGACCGTCGTGACCTTCCTCGACCGCGCGGGCCATCCGGTGCGCGTGGAGGCCGGCTACGAGCATTTCCGTGCCTAGCCTCACCGTGCTCGAGCATTCCCGTGTCTAGCGTCACCTTCCTCGAGCTGGCGAGCCTCGTGGTGCTGGTGATCGTCTCTGCGCTCCTCACCGGCGCGGAGGCGGCCTATTTCTCTCTCGGGCGGGCCCGGCTCCGCCGCCTCGCCGAGCAGCATCCCGAGCGCGGCCCGCTCCAGCCGCTCCTCACCCGACCCCACGATCTCCTCGTCACCATCCTCGTGGGCATCACCCTCGCCAACATCGGCGCCTCCGCCCTCGCCGCCTCTATCGCCGCCGCCCTCTTCGGGCCGGCCGGTCTCGCGGTAGCCATCGGAGCCATGACCATCCTCCTCGTCGTCTTCGGCGAGGTCTTGCCCATGAGCCTCGCCGTGGAGCACCCCAAGCGCTACTCCGCCTGGGTCAGCCGTCCGGTGGCTTGGCTCTCCACCATCCTGTGGCCCGTGCGCAAGGTGCTGGGCGCCCTCACCGCCATGACCTTGCGCCTGCTCGGCTCCGAGCGGCCGCGGGACGAGCCGGAGATCTCCGAGGAGGAGCTCCGGACCATGGTGGACGTGGGCGCGCGCGAAGGCGTGGTGGACCGGACGGAGCGCGAGATGATCCACAAGGTGTTCGAGCTGGAAGACACCGTCATCCGCGAGGTCATGGTGCCGCGACCGGATATGTTCTGCCTGGACGTGGCCACCCCGAGCGCGGAGATCCTCCCCCTCCTGCGCGAGAACGTGCACTCGCGGGTGCCCGTCTTCGAGGAGACGGTGGATCACATCGTGGGTGTTCTCTACACCAAGGACCTCCTGCCCCATCTCGCGGGGCTGCCTCCGGACTTCGACCTTCGCGCCCATCTTCACCCGCCCTACTTCGTGCCGGAGTCCAAGCGGGCCGATGCGCTCCTGCGAGAATTCCAGGCCAAGAAGCTCCACCTCGCTATCGTGGTGGACGAGTACGGGGGCACGGCGGGGCTCGTTACCATGGAGGATCTCTTGGAAGAGCTGGTGGGTGAGATCCGCGACGAGTTCGACGAAGAGGAGCGACTCATTCAGAAGGTCGACGGCACGAGCTACCGCGTCTCTGGCAAGTTGCCCATCGACGAACTCAATGCCGCCACGGGACTGCACCTGCCCAAGGACGCCTTCGACACAGTGGGAGGCTGGGTCCTCGATCTCTTCGGCCGCGTGCCCAATCGCGGGGAGAAGAACCGGACAGGCGAGGTCACGGTGACGGTCGAGAAGGTCGAGCGCACCCGGGTAATCGAGGTCCTCATCGCCATCCGCCGCGGCGCGGACACGAGCCAGGCGGCATGATCTACGTGTGGGGCATCCTGGCCGCCATGGGGGTGACCGCCCTCCTCTCCGCGTCCGAAATGGCGTTCATCGCGGCCAATCGCGTGCGCATCCGCCACCTGGCGGAGAACGGCAACGGTACCGCTGCCCGCTACCTCGAGTCCTTCCGCCGTCCCGAGCGCATGCTTTCTGCGGCCATGATGGGCGTCACCGTCGCCCACATCGCGGCGTCCTCCCTGGCCACCTGGGCGCTCCTCCCCGTGGCGAAGGGGTGGGCGGCCCTCCTCGCTACCGTTGCCCTCGTTCCCCTCATGCTCGTGTTCGGCGAGGTGATTCCCAAGGCGGTCGCGGGAGAGTGGGCGACCGCCCTTATCCTGCGCCTCTACCGCCTCCTTGCCCTCACCGCGCTCATCCTCTCGCCCTTGACGTGGGGCGCCCGTACGCTCGTGGGGAGCGTGCTGAGCGTGCTCGGCCTGCGCACGAGCGACACGCGGCAGTTCGTCTCGCGCGAGGAGCTCAAGCTCCTCCTCCAGCTCGAGCCGGAGGAGGCCGATGTCACCTCCTCCGAAGCGGAGATGATCGACAAGATTTTCGAGCTCGGCGACACCGCGGTGCGCGAGGTCATGGTCCCCCTCGTGGACGTGGCGGCTCTGCCGGAGACGGCGCGGCCCGAGGAGGCGGTGCACCTCATCCAGGAGCGCGGCTTCTCCCGCATTCCGGTCTTTGCCGATCGCGTGCTCAACATCGTGGGCGTGGTCACCGCCATGGATCTCCTCCGCCACGGGGCGAGCGCCCCCGACCTCAAATCCCTGATGCGGCCGCCCACCTACGTGCCCGAGACCAGGCGCATCGACGATCTCCTGCGCGAGCTGCAGAAGGGCCGGGTGCAGCTCGCGGTGGTCATCGACGAGTACGGCGGCGCGGTGGGCATCGTGACGGTGGAGGACATCGTGGAGCAGGTGGTGGGGGAGATCCAGGACGAGCACGACCGCACGGGGGCGAC
>DATGCY010000364.1:0-4737 GCA_035311385.1 Candidatus Methylomirabilota bacterium | reverse complement strand
GTCCTTGGGCGGGGGCGACGGTATGAGGTCGATGCGAGTGGCGAAGCTTTTGCCCAGCAGAGTCTCGTAGGAAGCCTTAACCTTCACGCCCTCTTGGATGTCATCGAGGGTCGCCGCCCGCCCCTCGTCGCGGATCTCGGTGGCGACGGTCAACTCGAGCGTTTTCTCCCAGTGTCCTCCCGTGGACACCTCGATCGTTCTTGCTGCCGGATTGATCCTCTTCACCGTACCCTCGACGGAAGTATCGCTCGGAGATGGAGAAACTTCCATATTCGACCTAGACGGCTGTGCCTGCGCTGTCCAGGGAACCACTATCACGGCGAACAACGCAGCAATCACGGCCAGGAACTGCAAATTGTTCCGCATACCGTTACCTCCTTTCCTCGGCGCGACGGCCGGCCGCGCGAAGGAAGCTTGCCGACGCCATCTGGAGAATGCGGCAAGGGGCGTGCCACGATGTTCGCGAAGACGAGTGTCCAACGCCTTCCCCGACCGTACGCGCTCGCTGTATCATCGACGTCGTGAGCCGTGTGCCGCCGCCCGCGGAAGTCCTCAAGGTATTCGTGCGTTCAATGGCCGTAGGCGTCGCGATCGCCGCCCTTGGGGCAGGTTGCACCAGCACACCTGCGCGCGAACCCAGCCGCGAGGACGTCGTCCTCGATCGTCTGTTGCCGTCTGCCGTCCAGATCGTCCTGGAGAATCCTGAGGGTCGGCGCTTCCGGACCGGATCAGGCGTCGTGATCGCGTCTCGACCGAGAGGCCAAGGCTCGGAGTGCTTCGTTCTCACGAGCGGCCACACGGTGGCCGACACGAAAGGGCAAAGGGCGATCTATCTCCTGTTCGGCCGTGAGCGCGGCGCGGGCACGAAGGAAGTCGGCAGCTTGGTGGCGTACCGTGCCACTGCCGATCTCGACCTGGCTCTCCTCCGCGCCGAGAGCGATGAATGCGTACCCGCCCACGTAGCCGCGCCCCCTCGACTCGGCGAAGCCATCTGGGTCGTCACCTTTCCGTGGGGTCGCAATCTGGTGTTGGCACGGGGAATCGTCAGTCAGCTGAACGGAGATTCAGCGACGGATCGCGAGGCGACGCCCCGTCTCATGGTGGATGCGTCGGTAGGCTACGGGGCGAGTGGCGGCGGCGTGTATAGTGCGCGTGACGGTGGCCTCATCGGACTCGTCGAGGGCTACCGGACCGCGCGCGTCACCTCCCAGGGGAACGAGCCCTCGTGGTACATCGATGTGCCCATGCCCGGCCAGACATTGGTCACCCCGCTTTCCGACATTCGCCGCTTCCTCACTGAGACGGGCCACTCCGACCTGATTCTCGCCACGAAAGACACCACCAGGCTCGCGTCACGCTGACTCGGTGGCGCCCTGTCGACGCGTGTTCCGTGCGGGTCGTGGCGTCGTTCTTCAGGAATTGATGCAGAGCGATCTGCCGCATACGGTGGGGATTCGATGAAGCAAGTACCGCTTACGCTCCGACGCTCGACTCACCCGTCGCGCCCCGTCCTCGTGGTGGAAGTGGCGGAGTCGAGCCTCTCCTTCGACCGGGAGGACAAGGGCGGCCTCTACGCGCGCGCGGGTTATTCGAGACTACTGGATCGTCAACCTCGTCGATCCACTGCTCGAGGCGTACCGCGATCCTGGAGAAGACCCCACGGCGCTCTAGGGCTCGCGCTACCGGCGGGTCGAGCGGCTGGGACCAGGGGAGACTGTGTCGCCGCTCGCCCTGGCGACCGTGCGCTTAGCGGTGGGCGACCTCCTCCCGTAGCGATCGAGACTCGGCGCCGGGTTAGCGCGCGTCCTTGATGGCCTGGGCGAGAAGCTTCGCTCCCTCGTAGTTTCGCTCGGGCGTCTCCCAGCTATAGGCGAGGCGGATGAACTCCTCGCCCCCGCCGTTGATGAAGAACGCGGGCCCCGCCGTGTACTGGATGCCGTGCTTCACCGCCGTCTCGCGCAGCTTGGTGGTGTTCGTGCCCGTGGGCAGCTTGATCCAGATGAAGAAGCCGCCCTCGGGCTTGCTGATCTCCACGTCGGTGCCCTCGAGGACTTCCCACAGCCCCTTGAGCATGGCGTCCCGTTTGGCGTGATAGATGTCCACGAGCCGTGCTACGTGCGGCACGAGGTTATCGCGCATGAAGAAGGTCGCCACGCGCGAGACGTACGGGTTGACCCCGCCCCCGAAGAGGAATCCCTGGAACACGGGGATCATCTCCCGGGGCGCGCAGAGCCAACCGAGCCGCACCCCGGCGCCGAGGATCTTCGACAGCGTGCCTGCACGGATGGTGCGGCCGCCCTTGTCGAGCGCGTAGAGCGAGGGATGCTGCTTGCCTTCGAAGCGCAGCTCGCCGTAGGCGTCATCCTCGAGGATCAGGGTGTCGTACTCGTGGGCCAAGGCGATCAGCTCCTCGCGGCGACGACGCGACATGGTCGGCCCCGCGGGATTCTGGAAGTTCACGATGGTATAGATGAGCTTGCAGCGCTTGCCTTCGCGCCGAAGCTTCTCCAACTGCTCTCGCGCCACCTCGGTGACCATGCCCTCGTCGTCCATGGGCACATCGAGCACGCGAGCCCCGTGGCGGCGGATGGTGGCCAGCGTGCCCGAGAAAGTCGGCGCCTCGGAGAGGATGGCGTCGCCGACGTCCACGAAAGCGCTGAAGGCCAGCGACAGCGCATGACCCGAGCCGTTGGCCACGATCACATCATCCGGCGAGACCTCGAGGTTCTCGAAGAGCCGGTACTTGTGGCTGACCAGCTCGCGCAGGCCCTTGTAGCCGAGGGGCTCGCCGTAGGAGAGAGCGGGCGCGCCCTCCGCCTTCATGACGTCCGCGGTAGCCTCGACCATTCCCTCGTAGGGGAAAGAGCCGGGGTCGGGGTGGCCCGCCCCGAACTCGAAAAGCGCCTCGGCCACAGGCCGGGCAGGTGGAAGAGAGGCGCCCCAGCCGATGCGGGCGCGGGTGGACAGCATGTCGTCGAGGCGGGGGTTCGCTGATGAGGTCATGGGTGGTAGCATACGTCATCTCCTCATGGCCCGACTGAGCCGATATTCACGCTGGGACGGCACTCAGGCCGTCCCCGACCTTGACGCGGACGAGCTCCTGTCGGCCATGTCCGACGACTTGCTCGCCGAGGGCGACCTCATAAACGCCCTGCGCCGGCTCTTCCAGCGCGGCGCCCGCGGTCCGCAAGGCGGCCGCATGCCGGGGCTGCAGGACCTTCTCAAGCGGCTCCAGCAGCAGCGGAAGCAGCGCCTCGAGCAGTACGACCTGAGCTCGATGCTCGACGACCTCAAGCAGAAGCTCAAGGAGATCCGTGACACGGAGCGCGAAGCCATCGAGCGCGAGGTGCCTCCGGGGGCGAAGCAGGAGCAGAAGCTCAACGCTCTCGAGCAGCTTCCCCAGGATCCCGCAGGGCAGATCCGCGCCATGCAGAGCTATCCTTTCCACAGCCCCGAGGCCAAGCGGAAATTCGACGAGTTGATGCAGTCGCTCCAGGAGCAGATGCTCAAGCCCTTCATGCAGGGCATGCAGCAGGGGCTCCAGAACCTCACCGCCGACGACCTGCGCCGCATGCGGGAGATGATGCGCGACCTGAACAAGATGCTGCGCGAGCGCGCGGAGGGCGGGGAGCCGGACTTCCAGGCCTTCAAGGACAAGTGGGGACAGAACTTCCCTGGGGTTGACAGCCTCGATCAGCTCCTCGAGCAGATGGGCAAGCAGATGGCCCAGATGCAGTCGCTGATGCAGAGCCTCACCCCCGGCCAGCGGCAGCAGCTCCAGGAGATGATGCAGTCCCTCTTCGCGCGGGACGAGCGGCTGGAGGCCGAGATGGCCCAGCTCGCCATGAATCTCGAAGAGCTCCTGCCCATGGACGCGCTCCGCCGTCCCTACGACTTCAAGGGTGACGAGAACGTGACCCTGCAGGAGGCCATGCGGCTCATGGAAGAGCTTCAGCAGATGGACCAGCTCGAGCGCGAGCTGCGCCGGGCCCGGGATCCGAGCGACCTCGACGACATCAACCGCCAGGAGGTCGAGCGGCTGCTCGGCGAGGAGGCGGCGCGCGACCTCGAGCGGCTGAAGGAGCTCGCCAAGAAGCTCGAGGAAGCGGGCTATCTCGAGAACAAGGGCGGCCGTCTCGAGATGACGGCGCGAGCCATCCGCAAGATCGCCGACAAGGCACTGCGCGACGTGTTTTCGCATCTCAAGCGCGACCGCTTCGGCCGTCACGTGGTCTCCCGGCGAGGGGCGGGCGGGGACCGCACCGACGACGCCAAGCGCTATGAGTTCGGCGACCCATTCCTCCTCGACCTCAAAGAAACGCTCATGAACGCCGTGGAACGCAACGGCGTCGGCACCCCGGTGCGCCTGGCTCCGGACGACTTCGAGGTGTGGCGCACCGAGCTGTCAACGCAGGTCTCGACGGTGGTGCTCCTCGACCTGAGCCGCTCCATGCTCTACAACGGCTGCTTCGTCCCCGCCAAGAAGGTGGCCCTGGCGCTGCAGGCCTTGATCCGCGGGCAGTTCCCGCGCGATAGCTTGCACATCGTGGGCTTCTCCCTCTACGCGCGTGAGTTCAGCCCGGCCGAGCTGCCCCAGCTCTCTCCCAGCGGCACCAACATCGGCACCAACATGCACGCAGCCTTCATGCTCGCCCGCACGCTTCTCGGGCGGCAAAAGGGCGGCAACAAGCAGATCATCATGATCACCGACGGCGAGCCCACCGCGCACATGGAGAA
>DATGCY010000363.1:0-7113 GCA_035311385.1 Candidatus Methylomirabilota bacterium | reverse complement strand
GCCTCGTCCTTCCCCGTGGGCTTGGTCGCGGGATAGACCTCGTAGAGGATGCGGATGGCCGCCTCCGGGTTGGCGATGGCGAAAACGGTGCCCATGGCGTAGCCACGGGCGAGGGCGACCATCTCCTTCCGTTTGCTCTTGAGCGTCTCCTCGAGGGCGAGGAACCCGTTGGAAGGATAGCGGTCGATGTCCTTGGTGTCGAGCACGCGCAGCTTCACCCCCGCGTTCTCCACGAGCGCGTACTGGGTGTCGTACTGGGACAGCGCGTCCACTTGCTTGCTCTTGAGGAGGGCAGCTGTTTGCGCTCCCTCCCCCGCCACCACGATGTTGATGTCCTTGTCCGGATTCATGCCGTTGGTGGCGGCCAGGGCGCGGGCGATGAGGACGCCGGCCGAGCCCATGGCGATGACCCCGATGTTCTTGCCCTTGAGGTCGGTGAACTTCTGAACGGAGCTGTCCGCGGGCACCGCGATGCCGTAGATGTTGCCCTGGTACGCGGTGTAGAAGATCCTGGCCTTGATGCCCTGGGGGCGGCCCACGGCCAGCGGCTCCACGCTGGGCAGCGCGGCCACCACCTCTCGCGTCGCCACGTTCTTCACGCAGTCGCCGGAGCCGGGCAGGGGGACGAGCTCCACCTCGACGCCCTCCGCCTTGTACCAGCCCATCTTGGTGGCGATGGCAAAGGGCGAGGTGGCGCTCGAGATGGTGCGCGAGCACCAGCCCACGGTGAGCTTGGTCAGGGCGACGGCGGGGCCCGTGGCCCCCGCGACGAGGGTGAGCAGGGTGACGACGGCGGCGAGATGCTTCATGCCTCGACCTTCTCTTTCTCGGAGGGGTCCCAGAAGAGGACGCGCTTCCGGATGAGCTGGATGCAGCGGTTCAGGAGCAGCCCGACCACGGACAGGATGAGGAGCACGGAGAACTGCCCCGAGACGTCCATGGTGAAGTTCATGCTCTGGATGAGCATGCCCAGTCCGCGCTTGGCTCCCACGAACTCGCCCACGATGGCGCCGATGAGGGCGAAGATCATGGCCACGTCGAGCCCCGCCATCACGAAGGGGAGCGCGTTGGGCAGGCGGAGCATCCAGAAGATCTGCTTCTCGCTCGCGGCGAGCGAGCGCATGAGGCTGACCCGGTCCTCGTCGGCGGACTTGAGCCCCACGATGGTGTTGACGAGGAGGGGGAAGAAAGCCACGAGGGCTGCGTTGACCACCTTGGAGGAGAGGCCCAGGCCGAACCAGATCACGATGAGGGGGGCGAGGGCGATCTTGGGCAGCGACTGGAACATCACGATGTACGGATAGAGGAAGAACTCGAAGCGCCGCGACAGGGCCACCGCGGTGCCGAGGCCGAACCCGAGGGCAGACCCCAAGAGAAAGCCCAGCACCGTCGACACCAGGGTGTAGTAGAGATGCTCGACGTACAGGCCGCTCGTCAGGCCGCGCCAGAGCGCCTCCGCCACCTTGGAGGGCGCGGGGAGAATGAACTGCGGGATGTGGAACACGCGCACGATCGTCTCCCACACGCAGACGAGCACGATGAAGAGGATCACCGAGATGCCGATGTTCCGCACCCGGCTCATGCGTCGATCCCTCCCTTTACGTTGAAGTGGCCGCGGATGCGCCGCACGTGCTCGCCGAACTCCGGCGTGTTCATGATATCGAGGCTCCGGGGCCGCGCGCTCAGCACCCGCACGTCCTCCAGGATCTTCCCGGGGCGCGGCGTCATGACGAGCACGCGATCGGCGAGAAAGACGGCCTCGGGGATGGAGTGGGTGATGAAGAGCACGGTCTTCCTCTTGTCCATCCAGATGCGTTGGAGCTCCACGTTCATCAGCTCGCGCGTCATGGCGTCGAGGGCGCCGAAGGGCTCGTCCATGAGAAGGAGGGCGGGATCGTGCACGAGGGCGCGCGTGATCGCCACCCGCTGCTGCATGCCCCCGGAGAGCTCCCAAGGATAGCGCCCCTCGAATCCCTGCAGCCCCACCAGGGAGAGCAGATCCAGGGCGTCGCGCCGATGTCCCTCGCGCCCGAGGCCCTGGACGTCGATGGGCAGGAGCACGTTGTCGAGCACGCTGCGCCACGGGAAGAGCACGGGGGACTGGAAGACCACGCCGATGTCCTTGCGCGGGCCGGCGATGGCGGTGCCGCGCAGCCGCGCCTCGCCCGCGGTGGCGGGCAGGATGCCCGCGAGGATCTTGAGCAGGGTGGACTTGCCGCAGCCGGAGGGGCCGACCACGGCCACGAACTCCCCTTCCGCGACGGAGAAGGAGATCTCCTCGAGCGCCGAGACCGTCCCGGTGCGGGCGGCATAGCGCTTGGTGAGGGCGTGGACGGCAATGACGGAAGCGCTCACGGCGGGCTTCTATTGCTAACACATCTCGCGGCGGGGGCACAAGCGCACGTTGACAGGCCGGACCCGATTCGCTACCGTGCCCTTCGCGTGGACTTCCTCGTCTCCATCCTCACCGGCCACTATTCGCTCGACGCGCTCATACAATGGGGCGGCTACCTGCTTCTCGTGGCCATCGTCTTCGCGGAGACGGGCTTGCTCATCGGCTGCTTCCTCCCCGGGGACTCCCTCCTCATCACGGCGGGACTCCTCGCCGCGGCGGGCCACCTCAACATCTGGTGGATCAACGCCCTGCTCGTCGCCGCCGCCATCATCGGGGACAGCGTGGGCTACGCCATCGGAGCCCGACTGGGCCCGCACATCTTCACCCGCGAGAAATCGCTCCTCTTCAATCCCCAGCACGTGGTGCGCACGCGGCGCTTCTACGAGAAGTACGGGCCCAAGACCATCGTGATCGCCCGCTTCGTGCCCATCATCCGCACCTTCGCCCCTGTGCTCGCGGGGGTCGGCGTAATGGAGTACCGCCGCTTCCTCACCTACAACGTCGTGGGCGGCATCGGGTGGGTCGCCTCCATGAGCTGGGCAGGCTATCTCCTCGGCCAGGCCGTGCCCAACATCTCCAAGCACATGCACGTGCTCGTCATCGTGATCATCGTGCTCTCCTGCATCCCCATCGCGGTGGAGGTCTACCGCGAGCGCCGCAAGTCGCCTACGCGATCTTGATAATCCCCGGCTCCACCTGATCGAAGCGGGTGGCCACCTCGGGGTCATGGCCAACCACCACGCGCTCCCTGGCCCCCGCAAGGGCGTCGATGGTGTCGAAGCCCGCGAGCATCTGGGGCAGGTTGGTGATGATCTGCACGGGATCGCGCCGCTCGATGTTGCGGTAGAAGTGCGAGGCGTCCGAGGTGAGCACCACCGGGCCCTTGGCCGTGGGTACCGAGACGACCTGCAGTCCCGCGGTGTGTCCCCCGACCCAGTGCACCATGATGCCGGGAGCCACCGCGGCCTCTCCGCTGACCAGCTTCACGCGGCCGCTGTAGTTGAGGCGGACGAGCTGGGCGAGGGACTCGGGGAGCGCGAAGGAGCGGTAGTTCTCGTGCTGGCCGGCGATGCCCGTCCAGAACTCGAGCTCCTCACGCTGCATCCAGAACGTGCTGCCGGGGAAGTACGGATAGCCGCCCCAGTGGTCCCAGTGTAGGTGTGAGACGAGGGTCACCGGCACCTCGGCCGCCTTCACGCCCACTCGAGCCAGCATGTCGGCGGGGCTCACGAAGGCGCGCAGCTCCTTGAGCTTGGCGTCGGGCTCCGTGCAGCCCGTGTCCACCACGATGGGATACGGTCCGCCCAGGATGACCCAGATGAAGAAGTGCAGGGTCAGGGGTTTCTGCGAGGCCTCGCGGAAGAAGAACTGCCCTTCCTTCGTCTCGCGCTCGCCGTACTTGAGGGCGTAGATCTGGTAGGTCGCGGTCATGACATTTTCCCCCTCATTCACTCAGCCCTCGCCTCGTCGCTCGAAGCGAGCGCCTCAGCTCGAAAGGCAGGTCAGTAGCCGAGAGCGGCGCCGTCGCTGCGCGGGTCCCAGCCGCCGATCCGGGCGCCCGTGGCCTGATCGATGGTGATGCCGTGCGCGTGGCCCGCCCGCTCCTCCCACGCGGGCCACCGATGCACGAGATGGCCGCGGCGCTCGAGTTCGGCGAGGGTGGCCGCGGGGAAGCGCGCCTCCATGTTGAGGAGATCACGGGGGTCACCGAGGGCGAAGCGGCCGGCGAGCCAGCGCGGCGCCGCCACCGCCTCCTGCACGTCGAGGCCGTGATCGATCATCGCGGTGTAGGCCTGCAGGTGGATCTGGGGCTGGCCATCTGCCCCCATGCAGCCGAAGACCTGCCAGAGCGAATCGTGCCTGAAGGCAAGCGAGGCGATCAGGGTGTGGAGGGGAATCTTCCCGGGCTCGAGCCGGTTCGGATGGGCGGGATCGAGCGAGAAGTATGCGCTTCGGTTTTGGAGCACCACCCCGGTCCGCCCCGCGACCACTCCTGCCCCGTACAGCCCGTACACGCTGTGGATGAGCGACACGGCATTGCCGTCGGCGTCCACCGCGCACACCGCGACCGTGTCGCCCTCGAGGCTGCCCGACGAGGGCACGCGATCCCAGGGCAAGGCCCACGCGGGATCGAGCACGGCGCGTCGCTCGCTCGCATACGCCTTGGAGAGGAGCCGGGCCACCGGCACCTTGACGAAATCGGGATCGGCCACGAGCCGATCGCGATCGTGGAAGGCGATCTGTTTGGCCTGTACGAGGAGGTGCACGGCGTCCGGGCCCAGGCGGTCGAGCTTTCCGAGCTCGTAGGGCTCGAGAAGGTTCAGCATCTGGAGGACGGAGATGCCCTGGGTCGGCGGCGGCGTCTCGTAGATGGTGACGCCGCGATAAGTCGCGGACACCGGCTCGCCCCAGCGCGCACGCTGCTCGGCGAGGTCGCGCTCGGTGAAGAAGCCGCCGTGGGCGTGCGCGTAGCGCGCCATCTCGCGCGCGGTCTCGCCCTCGTAGAAACCGGCGCGGCCGAGAGCGCCGATGCCCTCGAGCGTGCGCGCGAGGTCCGGGTTGCGCAAACGCTGCCCGGGTCGCGGCGGCTTCCCACCGGGGAGGAAAATGGCCGCCGCCTCGGGGCATTCCGCGAGGACACCCAGCACCTGTTCCGTCCATCGGGCCAGGCGCGCCGTCACCTCGAAACCGTCCCGCGCGCAGGTCACCGCGGGCTCGAGGTCTCGGGCGAGCGAGAGCCGGCCGAGCGCGGCATGCGCCTCGGCCCAGCCGCCCACGGCGCCGGGCGTGGTGAGAGTCGCGGGGACGATGCCGCGGCGGGGGATCTCCTCGAGGCCGCGGTGGCGAAACCACTCGAGGGTGCCCGACGCGGCGGCGCGGCCGCCCGCGTTCAGGAAGCGCACGGCGCGGCGGCCGGCGTCCCAGATCAGCCAGAACTGATCGCCACCGATGCTCGTCATGTGCGGGTAGACGACGGACAGGATTCCGCTCGCCGCGATGGCGGCGTCCACCGCGGAGCCGCCCGCCCGCAGCGCGTCGAGCCCGGCCGCGGAGGCGAGTGCGTGGGGAGAGGCGACCATGCCGTGCGTCGCCGTGGTCGCCGGTCGAACCGTCTCCACGTCCGCCTCCTCGCGCGAGCGGCGTCGCGCCTGATACGAGCCGCGCAAGTGTAGCACGGTCGCTTGCGGCGCTCGTTCGTCAGGGCCGCACGCTCTTTAGAGCGCGCGCTCCATCCAGATGTCGGCGCGAGGATTGTCGTTGTAGCGCGGGATCTCCTGGAAGCCGTTGCGGCGGTAGAGATGCACGGCGGCGGCCAACTTGGTCTGGCTGTCGAGGCGAAGGGCGCGACAACCGAGGCTCCGCGCCTCGAGGACACTCGTGTCGAGGAGGCGGCGGCCGAGCCCCCGGCCCTGGCAGGCGGGACGGAGCCACATGCGCTTGAGCTCACCCACGCCGGGCTCGAGCACGCGCACGGCGGCCGTGCCCACTACCTCGCCGGCCGGGTCGACCACGAGGAGCAACACGCCGCTCCGGCCGTCGTACTCCTCCTGCCAGTGGGCGATGTCGTGGTCGAGCCCCTCGGGATCGAGGGTGTCGCCGATGAAGGTCAGATACTCCGCGAGCTCTCGCGCGACGGCGGGATGATCTGCGGGCCGCGCGCGCCTGATGACGAAGCCGGTCGTCATGCCCTCTTGCGCGCGTGCGAGGCGAGGCCTCGCTCCCACAGATACTCGGCTTCCCCGCCCTTCTTGGCGACCCAGCGCGAGAGCACGAAGAGGAGATCGCTGAGCCGGTTCACATAGGTGAGCGGCCACGGGCTCAAGGTTTCCCCGCGCGAGAGGGTGAGGATGCGACGCTCCGCGCGGCGGCAGACCGTGCGCGCCTGGTGCAGATAGCCGCCCACGCGCCCGCCACCCGGCAACACGAAGGACTTGAGTGGCTCCAGATCCTTCTGGCACTGATCCATGAGCGCCTCGAGCGCCTTGACCTCGCTCTCCCCGATCCGGTGCATGCCCTCGTACACCGCATCGTCCGGGGTGGCCAGCTCGGAGCCCAGATCGAAGAGCTCGTTCTGGAGCTGGCGGAACACGCCGTCGAGCCAGCGTGGCGCCTTGCCCTTGCTGAGGCGCTCGGCGTTGAACACACGGGCGAGCCCGATGATCGAGTTGAGCTCGTCGACGGTGCCGTAGGCCTCGATGCGTGGGGAATCCTTGGGTACCCGGCGGCCTCCGACCAGCGCGGTCTCGCCGTGGTCGCCCGTGCGTGTGTAGATGCGGGTGAGACGAATGGGCATGGCGCGGTCCTCCTGCGAGGAGGCTAGCACACTGATACACTCGGGGCATGAGCGACTGGCGGGCCAACTTGATCGACGACGACGCGGAGCTCGCCGTCATCCTCCACGAGACCACGCGCATCGCCGTGCTCGGCATGAAGACCGAGGCGCAGGCCGGCCAGCCCGCTTTCTACGTCCCGCGCTACATGGCGGAGGCCGGCTACGAGATCGTGCCCGTCCCTGTCTACTACCCCGAGGTCTACGAGATCCTGGGCGAGCCCGTCTACCGCAAGCTCGCCGAGATCCCGGATCCCGTGGACATGGTCAACCTGTTCCGCCGCCCGCATCACATCCCTCCGCATGTGCCCGACCTCCTCGCCGCTCGACCGCGCGCCGTCTGGATGCAGCTCGGCATCAGCCACGACGAGGTCGCGGAGACGCTCGC
>DATGCY010000362.1:0-6376 GCA_035311385.1 Candidatus Methylomirabilota bacterium | reverse complement strand
TCCAGGCGCATGTCGGCCAGGTGCTGCTCCGGATCGTAGCCGCCGCGCGGCACGTCCTCGAAGAGCCCCTGCCCGGAAATGGTTTCGGGCGCCTCGAACCGCGCGCCTGCGTTCGAGATGAGCCCGATGCCGGAGAGGATCTGATCGGCCTCGATCACGATCTGGTCGGCGCCGTCGATGCGCTGGATCCGTGGCGCCCGGTCTCGGAAGGCCCGGTCGATACGCTTCGTCCACAGATCCGGCGGCTCGAACACGTGCGAGTCGGACGAGAGAATCACGGCCGGAGTCATCGGCTTCCCTCCTGCCCGCCAAGATCTTCTAAAATCCCGCCAATGTCCACCTCCTATTGGCGCGATCCGATTGGACACGCTGCCATGATACGAGTGGTCCAGTCAAAGCGAGAAGGACGTGGCGCCGTTGGATACGGCACGGCGGCTCTGAGGCTCTGCGGCCGCCTTGGCCCGTCCGCCCCCCTTCGGCTACGATAGCCGCGCCATGGACCCCGGCAACCCAGCACCGCGTTTCACATCGCGCTTCCTCCCGCCCGGCTCCCCAAACGCTTGATGCCCTCCGCTGCCCCAAGGTCTCGGCGGCTCTCCGAGACACGTCCACATTCCCGCGGGCGCCGACGGCCGCCCGCGGCGACGCAGGGGACCCGTCCCACTGCCCCTACGAATGAGTGCCGTTGAGATATTGAAGGCGCGTTGACGGGCTGGCCGGGCGGGGCAGGCGCCTCAGGTGGGCTCCGGCTGCGGCGGCGCCAATCGGTCCCTATCGGGAATATCGGATGAGAGGAGAACGCAATGCTGCAGCAGATGAAGATCGGCGTGCTGCTCCCCATCGTCCTCATGGCCGTTTCAGGTTGCGCGACCGAGGACTGGGTCCGTACTCTCGTGGAAAAGAACCAGATCGAGACCAATCAGCGCCTGGACGGCCTCGGTGAACAGATCAAGACGACCGACCAGTTCGCCCGCAGCGCTCACGAGCGGGCGGATGCCGCGATGAACAGAGCCGAGAGCGTGGACGGCCGCCTGACGCGTCTCTGGTCGAACCGCTACAGGCAGAGGGTCGTGGATACCGTCGAGATTTACTTCGACTTCAACAAGGCGGATCTCTCGGAGGGCGCGTTGATCGCCCTCCTCGACGTGATCAAGGAGCTCCAGGCCAGCCCGACCCTCATTGTGCGACTCAGGGGTTTCAGCGATCTCACGGGCACGCGCGACTACAATTTCAGTCTTGCCCAGCGCCGGGTCGAAGCCGTCTGGCGATTCCTCGAGGAGAAGGGGGTAGAACTCTCCCGGGTGCAGGAGATCACGCTCGGCCCATCCGATGACCGCCGCACCCCAGAAGCCAAAAAGCGGCGCGTCACCGTCACCCTGATGGCCGACGTGGACTCGCCCTGACCCCGACCTCGGCCACCCAAAAGGAGCGATCATGTCTCGTACGAGCGGTAAACCCGCGGCGATCCTCCCTCCCGATCAGATCGTTGATCTCTTTCACTCTCTTCCTGGGGATACCGCATTGAAGATCCTCGTGCCGGCCTCGGCGAGGAGGCCGGAATTCTCCGCTCAGTTGAACCCGGACACCATGTTGTTCACCGCGAGCGCGAACAAGACATTCGTTCTGTGCGAGGCGTTGCGCCAAGCCGATTCATCGGATGTCGACAGCGACTTGGAGGCAAAGACACTGACGCTCGACTCGAGCGTGTGGTCGCTGGGCAGCCCCATCTTCAATCCCCCCAAAGTCAAAGGAATCGTTTCCGAGCGCACGGTGTTGGAAGCCATGATCATGCGCAGCGATAACACGGCGACGGACATGATGTTCAAACTCGTGAGGCCGGAACACGTGCGCGCGTTCATTGCGTCGCAGGGCCTGGCCAACACTCGTGTCCCGGACAGCACGCGTGCTCTCACGGCGTATGTCTTCGGCGCGAAGAAATACAAGACCACGAGCTGGAACGAACTCAACCGCCTCGTCAAGGCGGGCAGACAAGCCCATCCGTTTCTCAACGACGTGGAGACGTTCGCATCTTCCGCCGGCGATCTCGTCACGTACTACTCTCGCGCCCTCCAAGGCGCTTTCTTCACGCATCCCGACACGTTGCATGAGTTCCGGCGAATCCTCACGTTGTGTGACTTCATTTACCTTGTGCCCCTGCCCCTGGGAATGAGCGCGTACGCGAAGAGCGGCAATGTCGATTTCATCGACTTTCACGCGCGGTCGCTTGCCGGCGCCATGTTCGTCGGCGGACGGTGGGCCTACTTCGCCTTCATCATCAACTGGTACATTCCAACTGATATGGATCCGGACACCGTCGAGAAATTCTTCGGCGCGATCAGTCGAACGCTCGCCTCGGTCCAGCAAGCGCTTATCGGTGCCTCAGAGTAGACGAATGAGATGCCAACAGTAAGCACACGTCCGCAAATCGAATCGTCTTGACTGACGACTTCTCCAAGCCCATAGTGACGCCCGCCTGACCAATGAGTGGTCGGCCTCCGACGGAGCGAGAATGACTATTCTCGATCGCTTGCAGGCCTCTCGTCCCGCTGGCTTGAGCGTCATGCTGCTGGCCTTTCTGCTCGTCGCTCCTGTCACGCTCGCGCATGCGAGCCTCTCCGATCAGACGTGGCTCGAGGGTGTCTACGATCAAGCTGATTTCGATGACGTCGTCGGGCTCTTGACGTCCTCGTTTGAGGCGACCGGTTCCCCGTCGGCCGCCGAAGTCGCTGCCTGCCTCGCCCTCGCGCCGACCCTATGCTCGGCCACCGTGGCGCGTCCGGCTAGTGTTTCGGCCTGTTCGGCACCGCTCCGCGCTCCGCCCATCGTCTGATCCTTAGGATCCGCCCGACTCGGTGGATCACCTCGTCGTGGTCACCGTCAGACGTGCTCGATCCTAACCTCGGCGACATGTCCATCGGTCGTGCGGGCGGCGGGTCGGGCAACGTCGAACGCGTTGCGCACACAGACCGCCCCAAGGCAACGGACGCTGCCAACCTAGGAGAGTACCCATGACTCCGAAGCACGTGCTCCTCGCGGTGCTGCTCGGACTATCGGCGGCTGTCCCGGCGCAGGCGGGCAATCTCCCGGTCGTCTACACGGTTTTCAATCCGTTCGCGCCCCCCTTCCCCTTCGTTCTCTTCATCTATGACTCGCCGGGCTTCATCACGACCGATACGACGGTCAGTGCCGCCCAGCTCGCCTTTATCAATCCCCTGAACGACATCACCAGCGTTCAGTTCATCCTACATTCCGCCGACTCTGCCCATCTCGGAGATGAAGAACTGGATGTCTTTGAGACGAACGCGCCCCCCGAGGAGAGCCGATATTTTCCGACGGGAACGTTTGAATCCTTAGGGGTTACGGCGGCCCTGCCAGGAAGCTTCGGGGCTCCGAATACAAGGTTGAGTGTTGCGACCCCAGAGCCCTTCTCGCTAGGATTGCTCGGCGTCGGCGCGATGTGGCTGCTCGCCCGCCGGTACCGTGGAAAGAGGAATGGATGACGTCGTCCAACCTGGCCGACCACGGAGCACTCGCCCGACGAAAAAGCTACCGTGAGCGTGGCCAGGCTGGCTTTGCCTCCGCACGTTTCGCGCGGCTATCTCCGCGAGCGCCACGCCAGGGCGCGGCTTGGCGACGAGCAAGTCGCGACGATCAAGTGGCTGACGGCGCAGCCCGGCGGGCCCGCGAAGGTGCTGGTCATCGCCGAGGACTGGTCGTCCGATTGCCGGCGTGATCTCCCTTACCTGGCGCGCCTGGCCGAGGCCGGCGGCCTCGAGCTACGCCTCTTCCTGCGGGACGCGGAGACCATGCACCGTCAGGGGCTGCCCGAGCCCGGCTCCTACCCCAACGCCGATCTCGTGCGCGAGTACGCCAACGACAAGAACGGGCAGAAGGCGGAAGCCATGCTGGACTCGGTCTAGGCGCGTGGCGGCGGCCGTGGTGTGCGGCGGCCCTTCCAGGGCGTTGCTACCCTACATAGTTCCCCCACCGCACGGAAGTTGACCAAGTCCCCCGGGTCACGTCAATATCGGCGGTGAACAGTGCCAGGTGCATCCAGGAGGGTCAGCGGTCAAGTGAGGAGGGGAGCGACCGCGGACATGGCCGGGGCAAGCGCTACCCGAGCGGTCATCGTCGCGCTGCTCGTCGCGCACATCGCGAGCTTGGTTTGCTCCGTCACGGGCTGGGCAGGAGTGATCGACGTCGATCCGGAGGTCCGGACGCTCGTCAACGCGGGCCGCGCTCGCGTGCTCGTGACCTTGCTCGTGGCAGACAGCGGCGACGAGGCACTGCGCGCCACTGCCATCGGCCGCGCGCAGGACGCGGTGCTGTCCCGCCTGCCGCGGTCGCACGGGTCGCTGCTGCGCCGCTATGCGTCCGTTCCCCTGCTCTCGCTGGAGATCGACGCGACCGCCCTTCTCGCCCTGGAGCGGATGCCTGACGTCGTCGCGGCGGTGAAGCTCGACAGGACGGCGGCGCCCCAATAGTGCCTGATCGATCGAGCTCTCTCCTCTCCCTCATCCTGGTGGGCACCTTCCTCGTCCTCCTGAGCGTGCCCTTTTTTGTCCTGCGCGCGTCAGTGCATTCGGCGAGCAGCGTCGTCCCGGTGGAGCTGCGCGAGCAGGCTCTCCGGGAAGGCCGCGTGCGGGTCATTGCCGAGATGCGCTTGCCCAGCGGCGCACCGGTCCCGGAGGGCCTGCTCTCAGGCGCGGCCCTCAACCTGCAACGCAGCGACATTGCCGGGGCTCGAGGACAGATCCTCTCGAGGCTGGCCGGGCGGACGCACCGGGTCCTCCGCCAGTACAGCTCCGTGCCGCTCGTCGCTCTCGACGTCGGGCCCGACGCGCTGAGTGAGCTCGAGGCCTCCGCGCCATGGGTGAGGCGCGTGGTCATCGACACCATCAACGCGCCCACCCTTCCGCAGAGCGTGCCCCTGATCGGCGCGGATCAGGCGTGGAGCAAAGGATACGACGGCACCGGCGTGATGGTGGCGATCGTGGACACCGGCGTCGAGGCGAGCCATCCCTTCCTCGCCGGCAAGGTCGTCGAGGAGGCCTGCTACTCGAGCACGGTGTCCGGCGTGAGCTTGACGATGTGCCCGAACGGACAGAGTCAGCAAACGGGACCGGGCGCCGGCGCCAGCTGTCCCTTGAGCGCCAGCTGCTGGCACGGCACCCACGTGGCAGGGATTGCGACCGGCAATGGCGGTCCGGCCGGCGTTACATTCTCCGGCGTCGCCAAGGGCGCACAGATCATGGCCGTTCAGGTCTTTTCCCAATTTCTCGGGGCCAGTGACTGCGGCGGCTCGGCACCTTGCGCTCTCGCATTCACGTCCGACATCATCGCCGGGCTCGAGCGCGTGTACGCCGTGCGCACGACCAGGAACCTCGCCTCGGCCAACCTGAGCCTGGGCGGCGGCCTGTCGACATCGCCCTGCGACAGCGATCCGACAAAGTCGATCATCGACAATCTCCGGGCCGCCGGCATCGCCACGGTCATCGCGGCAGGCAACAACGGAGCTACGAATGCCGTGAGCGCACCGGGTTGCATCTCCACCGCGGTCAGCGTCGGTGCGACGACGAAGTCCGACGTCGTGGCCTCTTACTCGAACATGGCGTCCTTCGTGTCCCTGCTCGCGCCCGGATCGTCGATCTTCTCGTCGGTCACCGGGGCTACCTACGGGACCGCCAGCGGAACCTCGATGGCCACGCCGCACGTGGCCGGCACGTGGGCCGTGCTCAAGCAGGCGGCGCCGGGCGCTACGGTCACCCAGATTGTCACGGCTCTCCAGTCGACCGGAGTGCCGATCTTGGATACGCGGAGCAACACCGTCACGACGCCCAGGATACGAGTCGATCAGGCGCTGGCGGCGCTCGTTCCGTCGGTCAGCTCCGTGACTCCGAATCAGGGCGCGCCGGGCGCGACGATCCCTGTGACTATCACCGGGACCGGATTCGTTGCCGGATCGACAGTGAGCCTCAGCCCGATCGGCGTCACCGCGTCGAATGTCTCCTTCGTCACGGCCAATCAGATGACCGCGACTCTGACCGTCGCGGCAGGCGCTGCGATTGGAGCACGGGATCTGACGGTGAGGAATCCGAACGGGGGGACGGGAACGCTGGCGGGGACTTTCTCCGTGACGGCGCCGGTCGTCGCGATCACCTCGGTCACTCCCAATCAGGGAGCGCCCGGCGCGATCGTTCCGGTGACGATTACCGGAAGCGGGTTCGCGGCGGGAGCCATGGTCAGCCTGAACGGCACAGGCGTGTCGGTAAGCAATGTGTCCATTGGCTCGACAACCCAGATCACCGCGACCTTTGTCATTTCCGCCGGCGCTACCCCGGGCACCCGCGACATCACCGTCACCAACCCGGGCGCT
>DATGCY010000361.1:0-6751 GCA_035311385.1 Candidatus Methylomirabilota bacterium | reverse complement strand
CGTCTCCAGGATCTCGCGTCGGCCATAGAGTACGCCGATGCCCGTGGGCCCGAGCATCTTGTGGCCGGAGAAGACATAGAAGTCCGCCCCCATGGCGGCGAGGTCGAGGGGCAGGTGCGGCGCGCCCTGCGCGCCGTCCAGGAGGACGAGGGCCCCCGCCTCGTGCGACCGCCTGACGATCTCCATCACGGGGTTGATGGTGCCAAGGACGTTGGACACGTGCGCCGCCGCCACCACGCGGGTGCGCGAAGAGAGGAGCCGCGCGAAGGCCTCCATGTCGAGGAAGCCCTCGCCGATCACCGGCACGGCCTTGAGGACGGCGCCGTGATCGCGGCAGGCCATCTGCCAGGGAATCAGGTTGGAGTGATGTTCCATCTCCGTGACGATGATCTCGTCGCCTGGCCGGAGCATCCGGCCCACACACTGGGCGACCAGGTTGATCGCCTCCGTCGTTCCGCGGGTGAAGATGATCTCCTCTCGGCTGCGCGCTCCCACAAAGCTGCGCACGGCGTCCCGCGCGCCTTCGTAGAGCTCGGTCGCCTCTTCGCCGAGGGTGTGGATGGAGCGATGGACGTTGGCGTGGCTCCGCTCGTAGTAGCTCGTGACCGCCTCGATCACCTGCCGCGGCTTCTGGCTGGAGGCCGCGGAGTCGAGATAGATCAGCGGCGCGCCGTTGACCACGCGGGAGAGGATGGGAAAGTCCGCGCGGCTCCCCTCGCCGACCTGGCTCATCGCGCGACCTCCTTGCCGTCGAGAGCGGATTGCAGCACGGTCAGGGGCAGCGACACGCACCGGAGCCGCGAAGGTCGCACATCCGCCTCCAGGCGTTCGAGCAGGTCCGCGGTGGTGAGGCGGGAGGCCAGCTCCACGGGTTCCCCGATCGCGCGCTCCAACAGCACGTCGGCGGAGGCGACGCAGATGGCGCAGCTATCGCCGTGGTGCCGCGCATCGGCGAGACGCCCGTCCTCCACGCGGCATTCGATGCGGATGCGGTCGCCGCAGAGGGGGTTCACGTCCTCGAAGGCGGCGTCCGGGCGCTCGAGGCTCCCGCGATAGCGGGGCCGGCGGAAGCGTTCGCGGATGAGATCGCTGTAGACCACGGCTACTCCGGCAGCTCGCCGCGGGCTGCGCTCTGACGATACGGGGGGAAGCGCCACGCGCTGTCGCGCGAGAGGAGGCCACCGTGCCCGAGGGCGGCCAGCTCGGCGGTGCGGATCTCCTCGCCTGTCAAGAGGCGCGGTAGCACGAGGTCGAAGGCGGTGGCCTGGGAGAACATACCGCAGGCGGGCATGCCAAGGACGGGCCGGCCGTGCAGACGGGCGATCCAGAGCAGGCTGCCGGGGTGCGCGGGCACGCCGTGCCGGACCATCTGGCCGCCGGCAAGGCGCAGGCCCTCAAAGATCGAATCGAGCGGGTCGAGGGAGGCCGCGCCCGCTCCGATCAGGACGTCCGCGCCCTCCCCGGCCAGCTCGGTGAAGGTCTGAGCAACCGCCGCCGCGTCGTCCTCGCAGTAGCGCACGGGGAGGAGGTGGGAGCCCAGCCAGTCGATCTTCTCGGTGAGGGCAGCCTCGAAGCGGGTACGCTGCTTCGCCTCCAGGCTCGAGCGGGTCAGGGCGCCGATCTTCTTCGGCTCGAAGCCCTTGACGGTCAGGAGGCCGTCCGCGGCCCACGCGCGCTCCTCCGCGCGCTTCACGAGCGACTCGGCGATGGCGAGCGGCGAGATCTTGGCGCGGGCGACCGTCTCCCCTGCTTCCACGGGCTGGAGATCGTAGAGGGTGAAGATGGCCATGCCTTCCTGCGTGTTGACGTGGGCGAGGGCGTCCCGGCGCACCTGGAGGAGGCCGCGGTGCGCGGCGGCGAGCGACCACTGGCCGCCGTTGTAGCCCTTGACGACCACGCCGTCGCCTGCAGCGGCCTGGGAGAGGCGGGCGCCCGCCGGCTCCTCGTGGATGTCGCCGGGCTCGAGCTCGAGGAGATGCAGTTCCTCCCAGGGCAGCGTGAGGAGCTGGGCCGCCGCCGTCGCGTCGAGGACCTGCCCCTTCTCCACGGCGACCTTGCGATTGGCATCGCGCACGTCGTGGCAGATCACGCGGCCCTCGAGCGAGGCCATGGTCGCTCCTTTGCGTCGCTGGGCAATTGGCTTCACTTGAGCCCCCGCCTCACCTTCTCACTGATGGGTAGTCCGGTCGCTCCGCGCTGGACGGCGAGGATCTCGGCTACCACGGCGAGGGCGATCTCCGGCGCGGACTGGGCACCCAGGTCGAGGCCGATGGGCACATGCACGCGCGCGAGCGCGTCTTCGGTGACGCCGTCCTCGCGGAGCAGATCGAGGATGGCCTTGCCCCGCCGGCTGGAGCCGAGCAGACCCACATAGCCCACGGGGGTGGCCAGTGCGTGGCGGAGCACGGGCAGGTCGTACTTGTAGTCGTGGGCCACGAGCACGAGGGCGGTGGAGGCGACGAGCGGCACGTCTTTGACCAGGTCCGAGGGGATGCCGATGCGCAGATCGTCCACGTCGGGAAAGCGCTCACGGGTGGCGAAGCGCGGCCGGCCATCCACCACGATGGTCTTGAAGCCCAGCACCTTGGCGAGGGTGACCATGGGCATGGCCACGTGACTCGCCCCGACCACGAGGAGAATGGAGGCGGGCACGAAGACCTCGGCAAAAACGCGCGTGCCCTCCACGGTGAGTGTCGCGGTCTTGCCCGCCTGGATCGCCACCCCCGCGGCGCTCAGGGCCGCGACATCGAGGGCGGCATCGCCCAGCGACCCCTCGTGCTTGCCGCCGTCGAAGACGATCATCTTGGCGCCGTCGCGCGCGCCTTCGAGCCGGGTGAGGATGGCGCCGCGCCCACCCGCCTCCGCGTGCGCCTTCAGCCGCTCGTACAAGGCGAGGGTGGCGTCGTCCGGCTTCTCGAGGTCGACCGGCTCCACGAAGACTTCGATGGTGCCGCCGCAGGTGAGGCCGATCTCCCAGGCTTCCTCGTCACCCAGGTCGAGCTGGAGCAGGCGCGGCTTGTGGGCGGAGATGACGGAGGCCGACTCCTCGATCACCTGGGCGTCGACGCAGCCGCCGATGGTGACGGAGCCGAGGACGCGGCCTCCCTCCCCCACGAGCATCTTGGCGCCTTCCTTCCGGGGCGTGGTCCCGCGCGTGTTCACCAGGGTGGCCAGAGCCACCTTGCCTTCCGCGTTGCGCAGCCGGTCGAGATGCTCGAAGAGCTCGGTCGTCATACCGTTACCTCAGGGTGAGATGAGTGGCGAGCTCGCGGAGGCTCGACAGGTTGTGGGCGGCCGCGAAGTGGTCGACGAGCGGCAAGGCGGCCGCCATGCCGCGCGTCAGCGGCTCGTAGGAGGGGTTGCCCAGGAGTGGGTTGAGCCAGAGCACGCGCCCCGCCCGCCGCTTGAGGTTCAGCATCTCCTGGGCGAGCACCTCCGGCTCTCCCGTATCCCAGCCATCCGAGAGAATCAGCACGATGGTTCTCCGGTCCACCAGGTGGGCCCAGCCTTGGTTGAACTCCCGTATCGCCTCTCCGATCCGCGTGCCGCCCGACCAGTCGCGCACCTCGGTCAGCCGGCGAAGCGCCCGCTTATACGATGGTCCGCGGAGCAGCTCGGTTACACGGGTCAGGCGCGTGGCGAAAGTGAAGGTCTCCACGCGCCCGAAGACGTTCTGGAGGGCGTAGAGGAACTGGAGGAGGAAGCGACTGTAGAGGTCCATGGAGCCTGAGACGTCGCAGAGGAGCACGAGGCGAACCTTGCGCCGCCGCCGCGCCCGGCGCCGGAGCTCGATGATCTCGCCCTTCATGAGATTGGCCCGCATGCTGCGGCGGAGGTCGATCACGCCGCCCTTCCGCGTGGGCTTCCGACGCCGGCTGATCCGACGGGCCAATCGCTTGGCGATCAGCACGGTGAGCCGGGCTACTTCGTCGAGCTGCTCGGCGGGGAAGGTCGAGAAGTCCTGCTCCATGAGCACTTCGCGGTCCGAGAGCCCAGGCACCTCGACGGGCTCGTCGTCGGTGGCCTCGCCGCCTTCCCAGTCGTCGAGCGCGATCTGGGCCTGCTTCTCCGCGGCGGCCGGCGGGGACTCGCCGCCGTGCTCGTCGCCCGCCAAGCTGGGCGGCACGTTCGGGACGAGCCCGTCGAGACCCTGGCCTTCCTCGGCCTGGAAACGCCAGAAGTTCTCGAAGCAGCGGTCGAAGGCGGGCAGCTCCTCCACGCGGCTCACCAGCACGGCGCGGAGGGCGAGATAGACCTCGTCGCGGTTCGTGAGGTCGATCACCTCGAGGGCTCGGACCGCGTCCATCACCTCGGGCGTGGTCACCGGCAGTCCCGAGGCACGCAGCACGCCGCCGAATTTCAGCATGGCACGCGTGAGGTCCCGGGGAGCCGGCATGATCCTAGCTCTTGGCGGTCACGAACCGTCCGATGCCACCGGAGGCGAGCTCCCGCTTGAGGCGCTTCACGTCGTCGGCGTCCTTGACCACGCAGCCCAGCGTTTCCGCTACCAGATCCTCGTCGAGATGATCGGCATGCAGCGACGAAAGCGCCTGCGCCCAGTCGAGCGTCTCCGCGACGCCGGGCACCTTGGCGAGGCGGATGGTGCGCACGGTCTCCATGAAGCGCGAGATCTCGCGGGCCAGGCGCTCGTTCACCCCGGGCACCTTGCGCGTGACGATGCGCACTTCCTTCTCGTAGCCGGGGAAGTCGATCCACAGGTAGAGGCAGCGCCGACGAAGCGCGTCGGACAGTTCGCGCACCCGGTTCGAGGTCAGGATCACGTAGGGCGGCTGCGTTGCCTTGATCGTCCCGATCTCGGGGATGGTGACCTGGAAGTCCGAGAGCACCTCGAGAAGGAAGGCCTCGAACTCCTCGTCGGCGCGGTCGATCTCGTCGATGAGGAGCACGGGCGGCGCCCCCGGCTGGCTGATGGCCTGCAGGAGGGGCCGCCGGATGAGAAAGGGTGGCGAGAAGATCGCCGCCTCCTTCTCCGACGTGCTGTGGGTGGAGCTCTCCTCCAGCTTGATGTGGAGGAGTTGCTTGGGATAGTTCCACTCGTAGAGCGCCTGGGCGGCGTCCAGTCCCTCGTAGCACTGCAGCCGAATGAGGCTCGTCCCCAGCATCCTTGCCATGACCTTGGCGATTTCCGTCTTGCCCACCCCGGCGTGCCCCTCGATGAGGAGCGGTTTTTTGAGGGTCATGGCGAGGTGCACGGACATGGCGATGGCGGGATCGGTCACATAGTCTGCTGTTTCCATCATTTCCTGGATCTTCTTGATCTCGGCTCTCATGGTCCTCTCAGTTTACCGCGAATTGTCGAGGGCGTTCAGCCTCGCGTAGTCCTCGGGCGTGTCGAGGTCGCCCGGCATGGGCGCGGCGACCTCGACGAGGACGAGACGCGCGACATCCTTCTCCACCACGGAGCGCGCGCCGCGATCGCCGGACAGGGTGAGCAGCTCGGGAAAGACGGCGGCGGCGAAGAGTACCGGATTGCCGAGGCCGTCGGCGTAACGAGGGGCGGCGATGCTCTTTCCGGGCCCGCCGATCGCCTGCCGCAGCTGCGAGATGACGTCGAGCGACAGCCCCGGCTGGTCGCCGAGGGCGATGAGGGCCGCGGTAGCTTCCGCGGGCACGGCCTCGATGCCCGCGCGCACCGACGATGCCTGGCCTGCTTCCGGCGTGGGGTTGACCACGAAGCGCACGGCGAGGCCATCCAGGGCGCGGCGCAGGGCCTCGTGCTCGGGCCCGACCACGACGAGCACGGGCTCCAAGCCGCTCGCGATCACGCGCTCGACAGCGTGACGGATGACGGGCTTGCCGTGAAGATCGAGCAGGAGCTTGGGCCGTCCCATCCGCCGCGAGAGACCCGCGGCCAGCACGATCGCTGCCGTCACCCTCGCCCCCAAAGAAAAGGCCCCGCGGAATCATTCCGCGGGGCCCGTGCAGTTCGTCTCCGATCACTTCTTGGCGGCTGCCTCGATGGCCCGCTTGGAGAATACCTTGAGGAGGTGCTTCTTGTACTCCTCCGAGCCTTGAAGGTCGGCCTGCACGTCGACACCGTCGGCGCCCTTTTCCGCCGCGGCCTGGATCGATGCCGCGTCGGCCGCCTTGCCAGCGATGGCGCCCTCGACGCCCGTGGCACGGACCGCCTTGGTTCCCGCCCCCGTGATACCGATGCTGGCCTTGCTGATCTTGCCGCCATCCATGGTCAGCACCGCCGCCACCCCCACCACCGCGAAGCGGGAAGCGGGATGGGGGAACTTCATGTACGCGCTCTTCACGTTGGCCGCCGCGGCCGGCACACGAATTTCTGTGAGAATCTCATCATCTGCGAGCGCGGTCGTGAGGAGCCCCTTGAAGAAGTCGTCGGCCTTGATCGTCCGCTTCCCCTTCGGTCCCTCCGCCACCATCTCCGCACCCAGGGCGATGATCGCCGCTGGGTAGTCAGCGGCCGGGTCGGCATGCGCGAGGCTGCCACCAATGGTGCCCAAGTTCCGCACCATGGGGTCGCCGATGCAGGCCGCGACCTCGGGCAGGAGCGGGCACTTGCTCTTGAGCAACGCGGAGCTTTCGATCTGGTAGTGGGTGGTGAGGGCGCCGATGACCAGGTTGGCGCCGTCCTCCTTGACGCCGCTCAGCCCCGTCATCTTGCCGATGTCGATCAGGTGCTTGGGCTGGGCGAGGCGCAGCTTCATGGCGGGCAGCAGGCTGTGGCCGCCTGCCAAGAGCTTGGCGTCGTCCTTGTACTTGC
>DATGCY010000360.1:0-5096 GCA_035311385.1 Candidatus Methylomirabilota bacterium | reverse complement strand
AGCCAATGCCTCGATGGTCGGGGCCTGAATGAGTGCGCCGAGGGGCAGCCGTTGACCCGTGACCTGCTCGATCTCGAGCAGGACATGGGCGGCGAGCAGCGAGTTCCCCCCGAGGTCGAAGAAGCTCTGACGCGCGCCCACCGGCTGAAAGTGCAAGGCCTGTTCCCAGATGGCGGCCAGCTGCCTCTCGAGCGCGTCCTGGGGCATCGCGGAGCTTTCCTTCATGGCGGTCGGGACCTCGGCGGCGGTGACCAGCGCCTTATGATCGACCTTGCCGTTGATCGTGAGCGGCACGCTCTCGATGAACCGGATCGCCGTGGGCACCATGTAATCCGGAAGCTCGCTCGCGACAAACCGCCGAAGCTCGTCCGGATCGGGTACAGGCCTGAGCTCGGTGACTACGAACGCCAGGAGGCGTGAGGCGGCCTGCGCATCGTCGACGATGACGACGCTCTGTCGCACTGCCGGATGCCGATCGAGGACTGACTCGATCTCGCCCAGTTCAACGCGAAAGCCGCGAATCTTCACCTGGCGATCGATGCGACCGAGGAACTCGAGGTTTCCGTCGGACAGGTATCGGACGAGATCGCCCGTCTTGTAGAGACGCGCGCCAGGAGCCTCGTTGTACGGGTCGGGAACGAATGTCGCCGCGGTCAGCTCGGGACGGTTCAGGTACCCGCGGCCAACACCGTCGCCCCCAATGTGGAGCTCTCCCGCCACGCCGATCGGAACCGGCTGGCCACGGCCGTCCAGTACGTAGAGCCGGGTGTTGGCGATGGGGCGGCCGATTGGCACCGATCCGGAACGTGGGGGCTGGCCGGTCGCGTCGAACACACAGCACCCGACGACGGTCTCCGTCGGACCGTACTCATTGATGAGTCGAGTCGCTGGCGCATGTCGCCGCCAGAACTCGAGGCTGTCCCACGACAGCGCCTCCCCGCCGATGACAAGCACACGCGCGGCACCGGCCGCACGGTTCGGGGAGAGCTGACGGTTCAGGAGCGAGAGGTGGGCGGGCGTGATCTTCACCGGGCTGAAGTCTCCGCCGTCGTTCATGGATTGCGCGAGCGCGCGGAACCCCTGCTCCTCGGGCAGCAGCACGAGGGGGCGTCCCACGAGAAGGGCGGGGAAAAGGCTGGTGAGGGTGAGATCGAACCCGAGCGAGGTGTGCACTGGCGCGCCTCCCCCGTCCGCCACTTTGTATGCGCCCATGGCCCACCACAGGTAGTTGACGAGGCCCCGGTGGGGGATGAGCACGCCCTTGGGCTTTCCGGTCGAGCCCGATGTGTACAAGACGTAAGCCAGGTTCTCGGCCGTCGTCCCGCCGTCGGAATTCTCATGGGATTCCGCCGCCTGGTCGGCGGTGAGCCCCTCCATGCAGACGACGTGAGCGTCGATCGATCCCAGGCGCGCGAGGTATTGCTCTCTGGTGAGCACCACGGGCATCCGCGTGTCAGCAATCATGAACGCGAGGCGCTCCGCGGGATACGCCGGATCGAGTGGCACGTAAGCTCCGCCGGCCTTCAGGATGGCCAGCAGCCCAACGACCATGCCCGCAGAGCGCTCGAGGCAGATGCCCACAAGCACTTCCGCCCCGACACCAAGCTCCCGCAGCCGGCGGGCGAGCGCATTCGACTGCCCGTTCAGCTCGCTGTACGTGAGCTGCCGTTTTCCGTCGATGATGGCCACCGCGTCCGGAGTGCGCTCAACCTGCCGCTCGAACAGGTGGTGCACGCAGGCGTCGCGGGGGTAGGGGGCGCGCGTGTCGTTCCACTCCACGAGCAAGCGGTGCCGCTCGGCCTCGGTAAGGAGGGGAAGCGCGGAGAGGGGCACGTGCGGGTCGGCCACGACGCCCTCGAGCAGCGTACGCAGATGGCCGGGCATGCGCACGATTGTCGCGTCCTCGAAGAGATCAGTGTCGTATCTCAGCGTGCCGCTGAATCCGTCGGCCGTCTCGCTGACCCATAGAACCAGGTCGCAGTCCGGGTGATCGGTCGCAGCAGGCGGCACCCCCGAGCCCGGAGACGCGCGTTCCGACAATGGCATGGTCGCGCGCTCTTGCAGAACCAGCATGGCTTGAGGCGTGGGCGGCAGGCCCGCCGCATGGTCGAGCGCGAGCGCCTCCGCCATCGGCTCGAGCGATAGTTCCGCGTGCTCCATCGCCTCACGCGTTCCCTCCCGCACGCGCGCGAGCAGATCGCAAAACGTTGGGTCATCTGACACATCAGTGTGAAGCAGAAAGGTGCGGGGCGAATCGCTCCGAACGGAGGCTCCGACGAGCACACTGGACGGGTTTCCGTAGCGGACGAGAAGCGCTTCGAACGCCGCCAGGAGAGTCACGAGGATTGTCACGCCTTCGCGCTCTGCCAGGGCTCGAAGCTCGGCGGCGAGCTGACCTGGCAGCGAGATCGGCTGCGCACTCGATTGAAACGCTTGCGCCGGCCGACGAGGGCGGTCAGTCGGCAACCACAGCGGTGGAGACGCGCTCGCTCGTCGCCGCATTCAGTAGGGCAGCGCCCGCTCCACGTTCAGTCGCGACGGTGCTACCGCGCTCGCCGCGCGGAGTGATCCGGAGTGGCTGAGAGCCACAGCAGCACCTGTCTGCGTGTCCGCGGATGCGCCGATTCGTCTTCCCTTTCGAGGAGAGAGGGTCAGATAGCAGCAAGGACTATACCTGCATGGAACCTCGCGGACAAGGTTGCGCATCAGTCGTGCTCCGCGGTGACACACCGCCCGCGCCTCGTGGGCGGAGATAACATGAATCAGCGATGGAACTCGCCTCGAACACTGGGAAATTTCTACGCTCTGGTAGTCGTGGGAAGAGTGAACAAAATTGCCGTGCCTGACGGCGGGATTGGCGTTTTGAATTTGGCGCGGTCGCGCTAGTGCAAAGCTTTGCACAACTCGCTCCCGTATTCCTCGGCCCCTCTCCTTGTGCTAGCGTGAACGGGGTGAAACACGCGCTCTACTGGCTGCTCCATCGGACGCGGGTGAGAAGGGTTCTCGAGCGTGTTTCGCTGGCCAAGAACCTCTACGACGGATGGCGCAGACCGCATCCCTTCGACCGGGAGTTCGGGACCGACACGAGCGGGGTCGTCTCGTTAGCCGACCTCCGCCGGGAAACGCCCGGCGACCAGTTCCGCGAGGACAGCATGCACCAGTACTCGGGGTCCCAGCCTAGTATCGTCCGGCGGGCGCTTCAGTCCCTTCCGGATATGACCGGCTTCACTTTCGTCGACCAGGGATGCGGCAAGGGCAGACCCTTGCTCGTTGCATCGGAATTTCCCTTCCGAGAGATCATCGGCGTCGACCTCTCGGAAGGTCTCCTGAAGATCGCGCGATCCAACGCGGATGCAATCCGCCAGAGATTCCCGGGACGCACCCCCATCACCCTGACGCAGGGACTCGCTCACCACCTGATCCCCGAGAACGACCGGGTGGTGTTCTTTCAGTACAACTCCTTCCTGCACAGCGGAGTCATCGAATTCCTTCGGCGCCTGGAGGACAAGCTCGCCAATCCGGCGAGCGACGTCTTCTTCGTCTACTACAATCCCGTGTGCGGAGACCTCTTCGACAACTCCCCGAAACTCTCCCGGTGGTTCGCGGCGTCCTTGCCCTACGATCGTGCCGAGCTCGGGTTCGGTCCCGACATTGAGGATTCCGTGGTGATCTGGCAGGGCGTCCCCAACCGACGCCCCGCGCGCCCCGGCGCACATCGGCGGATCATCGTGGTCGATCCCCGGTACCGCGCCGACGTGGAGAAGTCCGCCTCGTAGCGATCGCTACCGCTTCGCTTGCCGAAAGGGGGCGGCCTCTGCCAAGCCGCCCTCGAGGCCTTCGATCGCCACACGAACGTGTGGGTGCCCGGCCGGGACCGGCGCGGCTCGAGCGGCTCCGGCCATGTGCTCTGGCCGCCCCCGGCGCAAGAGCGGCTCGAGCGTCGGCTCGACGGGCGTGTGCTCACCGAGCTGGCCCAAACAGAGCAGTGACTTGCCCGCATCGCCTAGGGCGACCGCCTCACCATCTCGGAGCCTTCGTTGGCCTGCGGCAACGACGTCAGCCTTTAATCCCCGAAGGATGGAGGCGAGCATGCGTGCCTAGCGTGCCGCGCCAGACGTAGACGGCCAGCAGCGGCGTCGTCCCCGCGCGCATCGCGTGCGGGACGCCGCTTGCGTGATGGATCACCGCGCCGGCTGCCTCGCGACGCCAGGGCCCCTCGTTACGCCACCACTCACCGTCCGACGTCAACGCCACGTAGAGCTCGACGGCCGGATGCGCGTGCAGCGGATAGTGCGTGGACGGCGCCAGCAAGAGCACGCCGAGCGCGACGTCGCTCGCGTGCGCGAGAGCCGGGGGGCCGTCGACAGGCCCAGCGATGACCGCATAGCCATAGTTGTCGAGGAACGACGCATCGGGCGGGTGGCGACGGTAGTTCGGGTTCTGCGTCCACGAGAGCCACCGGGTCAAGGCCGCCAGGGGCTCGACGAGCGGTCCGCGTGCGGCGTCGAGCGCAGCGTCCCACGTGCGACACACCGCCAGCCGTTCGGGCCGCCGATTGTCACCGTCCCACGTGGCGTGGACGGCGCGGATCAGGCGCGCGAAGTCCGCGACCTCGGCGCCGCTCGGTGCCGTCACATCTGCGGCACCTTCCAGCGTGGCGGCCAGTCCGTCGAGAAAGCACCGGACCGCCGCGTCAGGATCGAGATGCGCTCGCCTCCCTGTCATCCGTCCTCGCGTGCACGGGCTGCCCGTGCTCAATCTCGCCGACTTCGACTTTCGCGCGTGATCTCCCTCTGAAGCACTGTATGCCACCAAGTCGAGTCAGGGCCAGCGCTTCATGCTATCTCGGCTTCCCGCACAAGTGGTACTCGCCAAGAACACACGCGAGAAGCAGGAAGCCGCCAAGATCGATTTGCCAGAACCGCCTTGAGCGCGGCCGGTCATTGTATCCTGCCTGCCGTGGACGCCGCGCTGCACCGCGCCGTCGAGACGAGCCTCACCGCCGCGTGGCGCGGCGCGGTCCGGCTCGGGCGCGACGACGGCGATGGGATCGAGGGCAAGCCGTACGTACGTCGGCTTCACGTCGAGTCCGCGCC
>DATGCY010000359.1:0-6248 GCA_035311385.1 Candidatus Methylomirabilota bacterium | reverse complement strand
ATCAACCCCAGAGCGAGAGGAGTGTCGAGATGAACAAGAGCCTGCTGATTGCATCCGCCGTGGTCACCGCCTTGACCGTGCCCCTGGCCTCCTATGGTCAGGCCGGTCCCGCTCCCAAGCCCAAATTCGAGTCCGAGAAGTGTTACGGCATCGCCAAGGCCGGAAAGAACGACTGCCAGACGGCCAACTCGTCCTGCGCCGGCACCTCGCGCCGCGACGGCCAGAAGGACGCCTGGATCTACGTGCCCGCCGGGACCTGCGACAAGCTCGTCGGCGGTAGCACGCAGCCTCGGGCCTGAGCTCTCGGGGACGGCGCAGACGCCAATGATCGATCAGCAGCCCCTCGCGGGCATCGGGCTCCGGGCTTCGCACATGCGCGAGCTCCTAGCCAGGCGTCCCGCCGTCCCCTGGGTCGAGGTGCACGCGGAGAACTACATGGCCGACGCCCGAGCCCTCGCCTCGCTCGAGAGCGTGCGCCGAGACTACCCGGTCTCGCTCCACGGGGTGGGTCTGTCGCTCGGCTCGGCCGGTCCGCTCGATCGGCATCATCTCGACCGCCTCCGTGGCCTTGCCGACATCGTCGAGCCGTGCCTGGTCTCCGAGCATCTGTCCTGGAGCACCAGCGGCGGCGCCTATCTCAATCATCTGCTTCCCCTGCCCTACACGCTGGAGACGCTCGGCCTGATCGCCGCTCATGTCGAGGAGGTCCAGGAGCGGCTCGGCCGGCGCATCCTCGTGGAGAATCCGTCGAGCTATCTCCGCTTCCGCCACTCGGCCATGCCCGAGGCGGAGTTCCTCGCCGAGCTCACCCGGCGCACGGGCTGCGGTCTTCTTTGCGACGTCAACAATGTCTACGTGAACGCGTGGAACGTGGGGCTCGATGCCGAGGCCTATCTGGCTGCGCTCCCCGCGGGCGCCATCGGCGAGATACACCTGGCGGGGCACGTGGCGAACGATGCGGATGGACAGACCATCCTGATCGACGATCACGGCTCACCCGTGGCCGCTCCCGTGTGGCGGCTCTTCGAGCGGGCGCTCGAGCGATTCGGCTCTCGGCCCACCCTCATCGAGTGGGACACGGATATTCCCGAGCTCGACGTGCTGCTTGACGAGGCGCGGACGGCGGAGGCGTTCCTCGCCGCGGCCGCGCCAAAGGATGGCCGTGCTCGCGCTGCCTGAGCTCCAGCAGAGTTTCCTGGTCGGCCTGCTCGGCAGCGAGGACATGGCCCTCCTCGATCTCATCGAGGGCGACGGGCTCGATGCTCGCGCGCGCCTCGGCATCTATCGCCATCACATCCTCACCACGCTGACGGCCGTCCTCGAGGCCGCGTATCCCGTGGTGTCCGCCCTCGTCGATCGACGCTTCTTCGGTTACGCCGCCGACGCCTTCATTCGCCGGCATCCACCGGCAGGGCCCTGCCTCGGCGAGTACGGCGCCGACGTCCCGGAGTTCCTCGCCGCGTTTCCGCCCTGCGCGCATCTTCCATACCTGCCCGACGTCGCTCGGCTCGAATGGGCAGTGCACCGGGCCGCCACGGCTCCGCCGGCCGCCGCGCTCGACCGCGAGGGCCTGCGCTCCGTCGATCCCGGGAGGATGGCGGACGTCACCTTCACGCTCGACCCTTCGCTCTCCCATCTGGCATCGCCTTGGCCGGTGGAGAAGATTTGGAGAGCACATCAGGCGGAGGGTAAGGACTTGGACGTGGATATGACCGCGGGCCGCGTATGGCTGGAAGTCCGCGCCACCGGCGACGGAGTGACCGTGCGTTCGATCGAGTCTGGGAGGTATGCGCTGCGAAACGCCCTCGGACGTGGGATGAGCCTCGGCGAGGCGATCGAAATCGCCCTCGGGTCCCATCCCGCGCTCAATGTGGAAGTCGAGATCAGATCGATGCTCGAGGATAATATTTTCAGCCGCTTCACCGTCCGAGCCGGAGAATGAACATGAAGATGATCGGGCAGGCAGAGTCGATGCTGGAACCCATGCTTGGGACCGTCGACCTCCGTGGCCGGTGGGGTGACTGAGTCCGGGAGCCGGCGGTGAACCAGAACCTGGCGAGCAACGTAGCTCCGATGACGGCTCGCCGAGCGGTGTCTATCTGCTTCCTCCTCAACGGGCTTGTCCTGGCAAGCTGGCTGCCCCATATACCAGAGCTCAAGTCACGGCTGGCCCTGAGTGACGGGAGGCTCGGCTTCCTTCTGCTCGCCATGGCCGTCGGCGCCGTCGCTGCGCTACCCACGGCGGGGTGGCTGATCGCGCGGTTCGGAAGCGGCGCCGTCACCAGGGTCAGCGCCGCCGCACTCTCGCTGGCGGTGACCCTTCCCATGGTGAGTCCGGGCGTGGTGGCGAGCGCGGCCGCCCTCGCTGTCCTGGGCATCTGCAACGCCGTCCTCGACGTGGCCATGAATGCCCAGGCCGTGCTCGTCGAGAAGGACTACGGGCGGCCGATCATGTCCTCCTTCCACGCGCTCTTCAGCCTGGGCGGCCTGCTCGGCGCCGGCGGGGCGTCGCTCGCTATGGTGGCGGGCCTGAATGCCATCACGCACCTCGCCCTCGTCGCCCTGCTGGGCCTCGCCGCCATCGTTCTCGCTGCCCCGCATCTCGTACCCACGTCGCGCTCACCCGGCCTGGCGCAAGCCGGGTTCGTGGTGCCGCCCGCGGCCTTCCTCAGTCTCGGTCTCCTCGCTTTCTGCGCTCTGCTCGTCGAGGGCGCGATAGGCGACTGGAGTGCCGTGTATCTTCGCGACTCTCTCGGCACCTCGGCGGCTATTGCGGCCATGGGGTTCGCGGCTTTCTCGCTCGCCATGGCCCTCGGACGACTCGCGGGCGATGCCCTCGCGCGTCGGCTGGGCGGCCCGCGCCTGCTCCGCGTCTCGGGAAGCCTCGCTGCGGTCGGCCTCTCCGTCGCCCTCGTCGTGGGACAGCCCAGCATCGCTGTGCTCGGCTTCGGTCTGGTTGGCCTCGGCATGGCGAATCTCATCCCGGTACTCTTCAGCGCGGCCGGACGCACTGGCGCCCACGCCGGCACCGCCATCGCCGCTGTGGCCACCGCCGGCTACCTCGGCTATCTCGCCGGGCCGCCGCTCATCGGGCTTGCCGCCGATGCGGCGGGGCTGCCCACGGCGCTCGGCATCGTCTGCGCAGCCTGCGCCCTCGTGGCCGTGGGCGCCGCGCTCATTCCCCCGCCCCGCGATCTCCCAACTCCGCCAGCGGCGCGCGGGGCGGTCATCTCGAACGTGGAGGGATACCATGGCTGAATTGTTCGAATACGTCTCGAAGTCGACCATCGAGTACCGGCGCGGCTACCGCCATGCCTACCTGGGAGACGTTCCCACGCCGGTCGTCTACGGCGTCCAGGGCGCGCTGCGCGAGTACTATGGCGTGGCCGAAGGACCTCCCGTGGCGTCCACCCTCGACCACATCGTGGCCGCTGTCGCGGGCTGAATGTACGGCACGCTGCGCGGCGCCCTGGCAGGGCGCAAGATCGAGTTCAACCGCGAGACGTATCGTGCCACTGTCGAAGGCCGCATCGCCGGCATCGGCAAGACCATCCACATCAAGTCGATTCACGTGCACTACGAAATCAGCGTGCCCGCGGACTCCCGCGAGGCGACCGAGCGCGCACTGGCCGCGCATCCCCAGGGATGTCCTGCGCATCAGAGCGTGAAGGACGCCATCGACGTCTCGTGGTCGGCGACGCTCCGGGCCGGCGACCAGGTTCTCGCTCTCCGGGAGGAAGGCACGGCCGCCACTTCCACCTAGGTTGATTCGATCCGCGCCGACTGCACGAAGTCGAAGGCGTACACGCGGACGCGATAGGCCGCGCCCCGTTCTCGGATCGGGACCTCGAAGTATGTGCTCGAGAATCCCGCTTCGGACTCACCGCTCCGAAACTCGGGACTCCGTGGCGCTGCACGAGGAAGACGGCAGACCATGTCCTGCCCCCGTCACCTGAGAAGGTTAGGGCAGGTAGAGTCGCGCGATCTGATTGTCGACGACGCCGCCTTGCGCGCTCGCCACGAAGTTGGAGGTGATGAGGCCGCGGGCGCCGGTCAAGTGGCCAGTGCCCGCGGTTACCTTCCACATGACCGCGCCGTGCACCCAGCCGTCGAGCGGGCTCGGGCCGACGGTGCCGCGGCCGACCGTCTCGAAGGAGAGCGTGCCGAAAGCGCCGTAGGCGATGGTGCCCGACTCGATGAAACTCCCATCGGGGAAGCGCTCGACGATGGAGTCGAGGACGGCGACGTCGCCGGCCACATGCTCCACGCTGGCGTCGACGGCGGCGGCCCGCATCACCGTCTTCAGAATTTGACTGGGCGCCGTCGTCCGCGCGTGACGCGTCGTGCCCGAGGACCCGCTCGGCCCCGCGGTGCCCCGGAACTCGAGGGCGAAAACCGTCTCGCGCAATCGTGTTCTCCTCAGCCTGTCCTCTCCCTGAAAGGAGAGGCGGCGATCTAGAAGACGATGAGTCCGCGGCCCAGCTCGCCCGCGGCGAGCGCGCGGAAGGCTTCGTTGGCCTCGTCGAGACCGTAGCGGTGCGTGATGAGCTCGTCGACGCGGAGGCGCCCGGCAAGATAGAGCTCGACGAGCCGAGGCAAGTCCTCGCGGGTGCGCGCGCTCCCATAGCTGCAGCCGCGGACCGATCGCTCGCCCGTGACGAGCGGACGTACGTCGAGGGGCACCGTGGCGCCCGTCGCGGGGACGCCGATGAGCACGCAGGTGCCGCCCGGGCTGAGGGCGTCACACGCCTGGGCCACCGCGCGGGTGTCACCCACCGCGACGAACGAGAAGTCGACCCCGCGCCGCGTGATCGCCTTCACCGCGGCCACGGGATCCTCCCGGGAGGCGTCCACGCCATGGGTCGCTCCCAGCGCCCGCGCGTGATCGAGGCGGGCCGGCTTCAGGTCCACGGCGATGATCGGATGCGCGGCGACCATGTCCCCGCCCTGCACCACGTTGAGACCAACGCCGCCCACGCCGAACACGGCCATGCTCGCCCCCGCGGGCACCGCGGCCGTGTTGATCACCGCGCCCACTCCCGTCATCACCGAGCAGCCGATCAGGGCGGCACGGTCGAGGGGCATGCGCTTGTCGATGGCGATGGCGCAGGACTCCGCCACCACCGTGCGCGAGGCGTAGGTCGCCACGTGGCCGTAGTGATAGACACGCTCGCCGCGAAGCGACATGCGCGTGGTGCCGTCGGGGAGGACGCCCCGCCCCGGCTGGCGACGCTCGCAGAGGTTGGGCCGGCCGATGACGCAGAAGTGGCAGCGCCCGCAGGTGGGCGCCCACGAGAGGATCACGTGATCGCCCTCGTGGAGTCCGTCCGTGCCCGGGCCCACCGCCTCCACCACCCCCGCGCCCTCGTCGCCCAGCACGATGGGCACGGGCACGCCCGCCCAGCTTCCGTCGGCGGCGTGGAGACAGCTATGACAGACCCCGCTCGCCGTCATGCGGACGGCGACCTCACCCGCCCGAGGCGACTCGAGCTCCAGCTCCTCGGTCCGGAGCGGCTGGCCCTGCTGGAAGAGCACCGATGCGCGCATAACGGCCTCCCGCGGTCAGCCCGCGTACCGGATGCGAGGGTCGAGATACCGGTACAAGAGGTCCACCGCCAGGTTGATGACCATGAACATGACGGCGATGAAGAGGATGGTGCTTTGGGTCACCGGGTAGTCGCGCTGATAGATCGACCAGAGCACGAGCCGTCCGACCCCGGGGAGGGTGAAGACCTCTTCCACCACCACCGTGCCGCCGAGGAGGATGCCCGCCTGCAGTCCCGCCACCGTGACCACGGGGATGAGGGCGTTCTTCAGCGCGTGCTTGAGGATGACCACGCGACGCACGAGCCCCTTGGCCGCTGCCGTGCGCACATACTCGGAGCGCAGCACGTCGAGCATGCAGGCGCGCGTGGTGCGCGCGACATTGGCGGCGCTCGCCGTGCCGAGACACACCACGGGCAGGAGCATGATGGTCAAGTTGCGTCGCGGATCGGCGAGGAAGTCGACCCACACCACGGGCGGCATCCAGCGGAGATACAGCGAGAAGAACAGGATGAGCATCGTTCCCTGCCAGAACACGGGGATGGACAGCCCGAAGAGCGTGCCCACCCGCGCCACCTGGTCGAGGGCGCGGTCGCGCTGCACCGCGGAGACCACACCCGCTGCCACGCCCAGGACCAGCGCGAAGGCCACGGACAGGGCGGTCAGCTCCAGGGTCACGGGGAGACGCTCGAGGATGAGGCTCC
>DATGCY010000358.1:0-8767 GCA_035311385.1 Candidatus Methylomirabilota bacterium | reverse complement strand
GCACGGGCGAGATCGCGGTCGAGGGGAACCATGCCGCAGTTGGTGCAGGGGTAGATCTGCGAGGGCTTGACGTAACGCATCGCCTCGCGGATGACCGCGGCCACTTCCTCCGGGGTCTCCACCCGGTCGCTTGCCACGTCGATGGCGCCTACCAGCACGTCCTTGTCGCCCAAGAGACCGAGGAGAGACATGGGCACGTGGGAGTTGGCGCACTCGAGGGACACGCCCCCGATCCGGCTCTTCGCGAGCAGGGGAAAGGTCCGCTCGTACTGCCGCCATTCCGAGCCCAGGGTCTTCTTCCAGTCCGTATTGGCCTTGATGCCGTAGCCATAGCAGATGTGGACGACGGTGCGGCAGGGGAGTCCTTCCACGACCTTATCGAGAGCCGCGATGCCCCACTCGCGCACCTCGTCCATGTAGACGTTGAAGGCGGGCTCGTCGAGCTGGATCACGTCCACTCCGAGGGCGGCGAGTTCGCGCGCCTCCTCGTTGAGCAGGGATGCGAGAGCCATGGCGAGGTCCGCGCGGCGGCCATAGTGCACGTCGTGAATGGTGTCGGCGATGGTCATGGGGCCGGGCATGGTGAACTTGATGCGCTGCCGGGTCTGGCTGCGGAGATATCGCGCCTCCGCGCTGTGGATCGGTCGTTGGCGACGAAGGGGTGCCGTCACCGTGGGCACGTCGGCCTGGTATCGATCGGCGCGGATCCCGATCCGCATCATCTTGGAGAAGTCCACGCCCTCCAGCGGCTCGACGAATCCCCACACGAAGTGCCGACGGGTCTGCTCGCCGTCCGTGACGATGTCGATGCCCGCCTCCGCCTGATCCTGCAGCGCGAGACGCACGGCGTCGCGTTTGCCCTCCTCGAGGGCCGCGCCCTCGAGTTTCCAGGGCGCCCATAGCATGCGCGGGGTGGCGAGCCAGGCGGGTTTCGGCAAGCTGCCGGCAATGGTGGTATCCAGCATTTCCGCGGCATGGTACCATGCTCCCCGATGAAGGGATTGATTGCGCTTCTCCCCATCGCACTCCTTGTCGTCACCAGTGGTTGCTCCGAGGGTCCGCCCGACAAGCAGTGGTACAAGCCCAACTCCAACTACACCGCCGCCGACTTCGAGCACGACCGCGTTGCCTGCACCGACAAGAAGACCAAGGTCCTCGACGAGGGCTGCATGAAGGACCGCGGATGGGATGCCCTCGGAGGAGACATCGGACCGGCGGTGAAGGCGCCCGATCCCTCCACGTCGGGAAAGGTCAAGGGCAAGTACTAGTCTGCGCGGCGTCATCTTCGACTTCGGCGGCGTGCTCTGGGACATGCGCTGGGACATCGCGCGCGAGCTCGATCGGACGCACGGTCTACCTCGGCTTTCCGTCTTCGAAACCCTGTACCGAACGCCTGCCTGGAGCGACATCGAGCGCGGCCGCGGGGATCGGCAGGCCTGGCTTGAGACCGCCCACCGGTCGCTCGAGGAGCGCGCGGGACGTCCGCTGCCTCCTCTTCACGACGAGTGGCGCGCCTCGCAACGCGCTATCTCGCCGAACCTGGCCTTGGTGCGTGAGCTCCGCCCGCCCTACAAGCTCGGTATCTTGAGCAACGCCGACCTCTCCCTACGCGACCGGCTCGAGGGCGAACTGGCGCTGCATCATCTCTTCGACGACATCGTCTGCTCGGCGGAGGTAGGCATGGCCAAGCCGGAGGCGGGCATCTTCACGCTGGCCGCTCGGCGCCTCGGCCTGTCCCCCGGCGAGTGCGTGTTCGTGGACGATCTCGACACCAACGTGGAAGCGGCACGCCAGGTCGGCATGCAGGGGGTGCTCTTCCGCGTGGACAAGGGCGACGATCTCCGGCGCCAGCTCGCCGCGCTCGGTGTCGTGCCTGCTCGCTGAGCCATGGCCCGCACCGCGGTCTTCCTCTCGCCGGGCGCCGATCTCGCGGCCTCCGTCGATCTCGCGCGCCGCGCCGACGCCGCGGGCTACGAGAGCGTGTGGGTCACCCACGGCATCGGCCGCGACGGTCTGCACGTGCTCTCCGCCTATGCTCACGCGGCGCCCCGCGTCGGGCTCGGGACAGGCGTCCTGCCGATCTACCCGCGGCATCCCGTGCTCCTCGCCCAGGAAGCGCTGACCCTGCAAGAGGTGAGCGGCGGCCGGCTCCGCCTCGGCATCGGGGTGAGCCACCGCCCGGTGATGGAAAGCGCGCTCGGCCTCGACATGGGCCAGCCGCTGGCCGTCGCGCGCGAGTACGTGGCCGTCCTGCGCCAGGCCCTCGGCGGCCGCGTGCAGCACACGGGTGCGCGCTACCAGGTCACCTGGCAGATGGGGCTGCCGCGCCTGCCCTCGCCGCCGCCCGTCTATCTCGCCGGGCTCGGCACGGGCATGCTCGAGCTCGCGGGTGAAATCGCCGACGGCGCCGTGCTGTGGCTCTGCGCGCCCGCCTACATCCGCGAGCACGCACTGCCCGCCATTCGCCGGGGCCGGGAGCGCGCGGGCAAGCGGCTCGACGGCTTCGAAATCGTGGTGTCCGTCCCCGCCGCCGTCACCACCGATCGTGCGGCAGGACGCGAGGCCTTCAAGATCGAGCTGACGCGCTATCTCGCGTTGCCCTTTTATCGGGGCATGCTGGAAAAGAGCGGCTTCGGCGCCGAGATCGCCGCCTGGGACCGCGCCTCCACTCCCGCCGCGGTGCCCGATCGTCTCGCGGACGCCCTGGGCGCGGTGGGCGATGCCCCCGCCCTCGGTCGGCTGGTGGGCGCCTATCGCGAGGCCGGTGTCACCCTGCCTGCCATTCGCCCCATCGCATTCCCCGACGCACCGCACTACCTCCCCACTCTCGAGGCTGGCTCGGCTTTCTGACCCGGCGTGCTAGGTTGGAAGTATGGATGGCGCCGTCGCCGGCACCGCTCCACCGCGCACGCTCTCCCTCGGCACGATGTTCGTGGGCCCTCTCTTCGACTACTTGCTCATCGGCGGGCTCCTGAGCTGGGCGGCAGGGGCGGTCCTCTTCTTCGGCGGCTACAACTTTCCCGACAACGATCCCTTCCTTTGGTGGGCGATCCTCGTGTCGAACTGGGCGCACTTCGCGGCCTCCACCGTGCGGCTCTACACGAGGCCGGACGCCGTGAAGAACTGGCCCGTTCTCACGCTCGCCTTCCCGGTGATTGCCGTAGCGGTGGTGACCGCTGCCCTCATCGTGGGCGAGCCCTTCGGCCGATACCTCTTCGCCCTCTACCTCGTCTGGTCGCCCTATCACTACTCGCGCCAGGCTTACGGCCTCAGCGTGATGTACGCGTACCGCTCGGGCGGCGAGCTGGAGGCGGCGGGCAAGCGGCTCATCCTCTGGGTGTGCCTCCTGCCCTTCTTCTGGACGCTCCTGCATCCCGACGGCGGCATGGGCCTCATTCTTCCGCGCACGTTCTACGCCGCGTTTCCGTTCCGCCAACCGGTGATGCAGGCGCTCACCGTCCTCTCCCTCGCCGCGCCCGCCGCTCTCTGGCTGTGGGGACGCTCACGGCGTGCGGCGGCCCTGCCCCTGATCAGCCTCGTCGTAATTGTGTCCAACGCCATCTGGTGGACGCTCTTCAACTACTTCAACGCCTTCGTGTGGGCCACGGTGTTCCATGGGCTCCAGTATCTGGCCATCGTGAGCATATTCCACGTCAAGGATCAGGCCCGTCGCAGCACCACCGCGCGGGGCTGGTTCTTCCACACGGCCACCTTCTACGTGACCTGCCTCATCCTCGGCTGGGTCCTCTTCTTCCGCTGGCCGCAGGCCTACTGGCTGCTCGGCTTTCCCATCGTGCAGAGCGGTCTCCTCGTGACGGCTATCATCAACATCCACCACTTCGTGGTCGACGCCTTCATCTGGAAGCTCCGGCGCGATCCGAACTACCAGACGGTGGTGGATGTGCCAGTCCCTGCCGCCTCCCACTAGGTCCCACCGCTCAGCTCACGGGCGTCGCGGCTCGTCCGCGCGCGAGCAGCACCAGCCCTCCCGCCGCTCCCGTTACCAGCAACGGCACCCCGAGCCAGTAGCGCTGCCGCTCGCGCGCGCGGCCGCGGAGCGTGGCGAGGACGAAGCGGTCGCCCGCGGTGATTTCGCCGCGGGCGGCGAGGAACTGCCGCAGCCGTTCCTGCCGTTCGAGGGAGAGGCTGGCGCGACCCCACTGGACATCCTCCTGAAGCGTACGCAGGCGGCGTAGCTCGCTCGCCCCGCGGGCCAGTCCCTCGCGGCTGTCTCGCCAGGCCTGGCGTTCGGCGGGGGAGAGGAAGGCGACCTCCACCGCGGGAACGCCGGATTCGAGCCAGTCCAGCCAATGATGGTCCATGCCAGGGAACAGCGCGAGGAGGAGCCCGGCCAGCGCCACCGCCGCGCAGGCTCCGACGCCGAGCTTGACCGCGGCGGCCCGGCCGCCCCGCACGAGAGCGAGCAGCCCGGCCATCAGCGCCACCGCGGCCATTAGAGCCCCGAAGGTCGCCACGATGGCGGCGCCCGTCGGAAGATCCCAGGCGAACGAGGCCCAGAGGCCGACGGCGCTCACCAGCGCGCCCAGCAGCCACCCGAGGACGAGGCGTCCCGCTACGGAGCGAGTGGCCAGCGTCCCCACCGCGGCGGGCACGATCAGGTACGAGAACACGAGGAGCACGCCGGCAATCCGGACCGAGCTCGTCACCACCACAGCGAAGGTGACGTAGAAGGCGAAGTCCCAGCCGCGCACGGCCCGCCCCCGACTCGCGGCGCCGTCCGGATCGAGAGAGATCTCCAGAATCGGCCGCCGCATGAGCACGTGGAGGAGACCGATCAGGGCATAGAGGACGGCGACGCGACGGATCTCGCTCGGCGAGACGGTGAGGACGTCGCCCACGAGGAGCTGCTTGATGTGCTCCGCGCCCTGGGGCGCACGATCCACCACCAGCACGGCGAGAGCGGCGGACACCGCGTACACGATGCCGATGACGGCCTCCTGGGGCAGGCGGCCGGGCGCGGCACGCGTGAGGGCGAAGAGGGCGGCTCCGCCCACCGCGAAGGCGAGCGCGTACCAGTACGCGGCCTCGCTCTGGATCGGGTGTCCGGCGAGAAAGGCCACGGTGACGCCGAGGCCTGCGACCTGAGCGAGGGCCAAATCCACGAAGATGACGCCGCGGGCGAGCACGTGCTGCCCGAGATACACGTGGATGGCCGTCAGGACGAGACAGGCCAGGAAAGGGACCCATAGCAGTTCGAGCATCAGGGGGAGCGGAGAGCGTCGGCGAGACGCGCCACGTCGACGTCGAACAGGGCAAGGTAGTCGCGCGCCTCGGGCAGGGCGCCCACGGAGGCGGCCAGCTGCACCTCGCGCGCGTCCCCGAGCGCAGCGACCCGCTGTACGAGCGCCGAGTCGGAGTAGGGCTCGGCGATGATCACACGCACCTGCGCCTCCTTCATCTGCCGGGTGAGCGCGGCGAGGGAGGCGGGAGAGGGCGGCACGCCAGGCGTCGGCTCCACCGCCGCGACGATCTCGAGACCGAAACGGCGGGCGAAGTAGGGCCAGCTCTCGTGTACCACCACGATCCTGATTCCGCGGTAGGGAGCGAGCGCGGCCTGCCAGCGTGCGAGTCCCGTGTCGAGGCGGACGAGAAAATCGGAGCGCCGCCGCTCGAAGTAGCCACGGTCGGCGGGGGCCAGCCGCGCGAGGGCCTCCAGGATGCCTGCCGTGATGGCCCGCGCGTTCTCCGGATCGAGCCAATAGTGCGGATTGCCGAATCCGTGCACGTGCACGCCGCGCTCGGATCGCACGCGCGAGGTCTCCGCCTGGAGGAGAGTGATGCCCCGCGAGCAGTCGAGATCGACGGGCAGGGAGTCCGGCCCCCGCGCAGTTCGGAGCGCACGGACGAGCCACGGCTCGTGGTCGAGACCCACGCGCACGAGGAGGACGGCGCGCTTGAGCGCGACGAGCTGGCCGGGCTTGATGTCGACGCCGTGGGGATCCTGGCCGGGGGACACGAGCGCGTCCACCGCCACACGATCGCCGCCCACCGCCTCCACGAGCGATCGGAGATCTGTGGTGGTGGCGACGACGGAGAGGGGAGCCCCGCCCCACGCGGGAGCGGCGGTGATCCCCGCCATCACCGCCGCGACGAGCGCGCCGGCCTGGAGCGCCCGCCGCACGGCGACCTACTTCTTGGCGGTGAAGATCGACTTGGGAATCATGCAGTGCACGCCCTTCCGCACGTCCACCACCTGGCTCACTCGGCAGTCGCCCACCATGGACACCAGCGAGTAGGCCTCATAGCGGTTGAGCGGCACGGCCTTCTGCGCGGCGAGCATCTCCACCGCTTCGCGCACGGCGTTGACCATGGCTTTGTTCAGATCTTCGTCCATGCCCGTGGTGATCCAGTGCGCCTTGTTCTCGATTCGTGGCCACTCGAGCTTCATGTCCTTGCGCACGATGAGCTGCATGACCATCTCGCGGTAGGAGCACTCGAGCGCGGTGAGGTTGACCTCGCCGTTGCCCTGACGGCAGTGGGAGTCGCCCGTCCACACCAGCCCGCCCTTCAAGAAGATGGGGATGAAGACCGTCGTTCCCTCCTGGATCTCGTTGATGTCCATGTTGGAGCCATTCTTCCACGGCCGGAGGGTGGAGACGGGGGCCATGGGATCGGTGGCCCCGCCCTTGCGCGGCGAGGGGTCCTTCGGATCGATGCCCACCGCGAGGATACCCGGGAAGGGCTGCAGCTCGATCACGATGCCGGGTTTGAACTCGGCCTGCCGCTTGTCGAGGTCGAGATAGAAGTATTTGAGGAAGCCGTCGGGCATCTCGGGAGCGAGCGCGCCAATGGTGGGGAACTCCTTACCGGGCAGGCTGAAGTTGGCGCCGAAGGCCTTGGGGGTGATCTTGAGGATGCGGATCTCCATCACGTCGCCGGGCTCGGCGCCTTCCACGTAGATGGGGCCGGTGACGGAGTGCGGGCCGCCGCCGGGGTTTGCCTTCCGGAGCGCCACGATCTCGTCCATGGTGGTGCCGGGAACGATCTTGTTGTGCGAGTGCATCATCGTCTCGACGGCCACCGTGTCGCCCGATTTCACCGTGAGCTTGGGCGGCTCCTTCGGATCGAGCCACCCCCACTGCGTGGTGTCGAGGGTCGCCGGGAGCACGTAGTAGGTGCCGCCCGGGACGGCGAGGGCACGCTCGCGCTTCGACTCGTCCATCGCCTGCTGGGCGACGGCATAGAGGCCGGCGCCGAGGAGCAGGACCAGGGCGGCCAGGGCCGTGAGCAGGGTCTTACGGGTGCGGAGCATCGCGGTCATGTAGGTCTCCTTTGGTGTGAGCGGCTCGGACGGTTACACACACCGTGCTCGGACACCGGAGATCGGAACCCGCGGGATTCTAGCGCAGATGCAGCGCGTTGTGCGGAGACAGCCCTGCCCGCGCGGAACGCCGTCCTGCTCGCTTCGCGGGCAGCGCGGGCGGGGCCGGCCCGCGACCGGCTCAGGCCTTGCCGTCGAGGGCGCGCTTGAGCTGGTCGAGGTGATTGTCGTCGTGCCAGGCCAGGAGCTCCACGAAGTCCTTGATGGTCATCTTCCCGCGGGTAGCGTGGATGCCGCCGCGGTTCCACTGCTCCGGCTTGAGCCCGCGCAGGAAGCGCAGCGTCTCGTCACGCCGCGCCCTGAACGCGGCGAGCGTCTCCTGGGCGTCGTTGCGCTGGTACTGGCGCTCCACCGCCCAGCGGTCGGGCTCCACAGGCAGGAACTTGGGCTCGTCCATGGCGAGCACGCTCTGGAAGCGCATCATGAAGGCCTCCTCGATGTCGCGCACGTGGCAGAGCGTCTCCTTGGCCGACCAGTTCTTGTCGTCGGGCCGCTTCGAGAGCTTCGCATCGGGTACGCCCTTGATGGCGGCTGCGTAGTCATCGACCGTCCGCTCCATGCGCGCGAGCTGCTCGTCCAGCGTGGCCATGCCGGGTCCCCCGTCGGTGACGAGTTGATGGAAGAGGTGCGATTCGCGTTGATAGAACCCCTGCGTGTGCAGGGAGTCCTCGAGCCTCAGCAGCGTGTAGTCGAGGTGATGCCCCATCTCATGCAGCAGCGTGCGGAGGAACGTCCGGAAGGCGACCACGCGCTTCTGCCGCGCCGTGCGCATCCAGAGGGTGATGGTCGGGGGCTTCCCGGGCTTTCCCGTCGACTCGTAGAGGCCGTGCAGCTCTCCCCACTTCGCGTGCGGCCGCGCGGCCAGCACCGTCACGCGCACCGAGGGCAGACCGAGCTCGCGGGAAAGGGCGGAGGCGAGGCGTTGGGAGGCCGACTCCGTGAGGGCGCGGTCGCCACTCTCCAGGGCTGCCCCCAGCTCGACCACGAGCGGGCGCAGGGCGGTCGCGTCGGGAAGCGGGACGGCGCTGATCCGGTCGCTCTTGAGATAGATGCCCTGCTGACGACGCGAGAGCCGCTCGAAGTAGGCGAAGGGCATCCGGCTCGGATGCTACCGCCGAGTTTCGGAGCGGTCAACCTATTGCCGTGATGTCGGCCCGAGCCGGGCGTCGTCAGCAGAGACGCAATCGCTCGCCTGCGCCAGTCGACGATCGCGGTCCGCCTCTCGCCACGTGTCGACCGATGGCAGCGGAGATGTCTGGGACAAGCGCATCATCTCTGCCCTGGTGGCTTCGAGAGCTTCGCGTCGTTTCGCCTCGCACGCGGCCTCGGAGGCAAAGGTGCCGGTGCGAATCCATCGCGCGAGGGGGGCGTCATCGAGAACTCGGCCATGCTCTACCGTTTCGTCGACTGGCGGCTCGAGGAGGT
>DATGCY010000357.1:0-9351 GCA_035311385.1 Candidatus Methylomirabilota bacterium | reverse complement strand
GCTCCAGGTGCCCAACGCCGCCCTGCGCTTCCGTCCGCCCGGCGTGGAGGCGGACGCCCCGAGAGCCGGCAGTGATGCGTCGCGGGGTCCCGCAGCTCCCGGCGAGAACCGTCCTGCCGGCGAGCGGCGGGCCCAGCCGGGCGGCGGCGGGGGTGGGCGTGGGCCTGACAGCTCGCCACGGCGCGGAGGCGGTCAGCCCGGACGCGTGTGGGTCCTGGGCGAGGACGGCAAGCCGCGTGCCGTCGCGCTCTCGCTCGGGATCAGCGACGGCACGCGCTCCGAGGTGGTCGGCGGTCCGCTCGCCGAGCAGACTCAGGTCATCATCGGCACAGGCGGCCCCGGCGGCGCCGCGGGACGCTCGGGCAACGATCAGCCACGCCTCCGCTTCTAGGTCGCGTCTAAAGCCTGGCCTAGACAATTCACGGATCCGCGCGTGCGACCGGGGCGGGTGGCGTCGGGGGGAGGGGTGCGCTCAGGCGAAGTGGGACCCCCTCGTCCTGTGCGCCGCCCGCAGGGCGGCGATTCAGGCGAGCGGGTGACGCAGCCTGAGCGCACCCCTCCCCCCGACGACGGGCCCCGCCCCGCCTCTCGCTCACGAGTTCGTGAGTGAATAGGCCACCAAGCTAGGCGCCCATCTCCGCCGCGCGAATCGACTCCACGCGAATCTCGTCGGTGAGCCGCGCCTTGTAGTCGGAGAAGGCCGCAGTGGTCTTGACCGTGTAGTGGCGCGGGTGCGGCAGCTCGATAGCGACGTCGCTCTTGATCCGGCCTGGGCGCGCCGTCATCACCGCGACCCGGTTCGCCATGAAGATGGCCTCGTCGATGTCGTGGGTGACGAAGAGCACCGTCTTGCGGTCGGCCTCCCAGATCCCCAACAGCAGCTCCTGCATCAAGGCCCGCGTCTGATGGTCGAGCGCGCCGAACGGCTCGTCGAGGAGCAGGACCTTGGGATCGTTGGCCAGCGCGCGGGCGAGCGCGGTGCGCTGCTGCATGCCGCCGGAGAGCATCCGCGGATAGTGCCGCTCGAAACCGCGCAGCCCCACCCGCTCCACGTAGTGGGCGACGATGCGCTGCCGCTCCGCCGTGGGCAGCGCGCGCTCGCGCAGCCCGAAGCCGATGTTCTCCTCCACGGTGAGCCAGGGAAAGAGCGTGTAGGACTGGAAGACCATGCCGCGGTCGGCGCCGGGGCCGGTAACGGGCGCGCCGTCCAGGAGGACTCGGCCCGTCGTCGGTCGGTCGAGCCCCGCGACCATGCGCAGGAGCGTGGACTTGCCGCAGCCCGACGGCCCGAGGAGGCACAGGAAGTCGTTGTCGGCGACCCGAAGCGAGGTCGGCTCGATGGCGCGGGTGGGCGGTCCCCCGTGCACCCCCGGGAAGGTGCGGCTCAGCCCCTCGATGGCGAGCGTGGGCACGCGCGACGGCTCAGGCGAGGCTCCAGGGAAACAGCCGGTGATTCAGCGCCTTGAAGAGATAATCGGAGACCAACCCCACCACGCCGATGACCACGATGCCGAAGATGATCTGCCCCGTGTCGAGGAGGGCCTGGCTGTCCGTGATCATGTGCCCGATCCCACTGGAGGCGCCGATGAGCTCGGCCACGATGACGTACGTCCACGCCCAGCCGAGCACGAGGCGCAGCGACTCCGCGATGTCGGGCGCGCTCGAGGGCAGGAGCACGCGGCGCACGATGCCTCCGGCCCGCGCCCCCAGGGTGTAGGCCGCCTCCACCAGGTCGCGGCGGGTCGAGCCCACGGACACCGCCACCATCAGCACGATCTGGAAGAAGCAGCCGATGAAGATGACGAGGAGCTTCTGGGTCTCGCCGATGCCCGCCCACAGGATCAGAAGGGGGATGAAGGCGGAGGCGGGGAGGTAGCGCGCGAAGGAGACGAAGGGCTCGAAGAATGCCTCGATCGGCTTGTAGGCGCCCATGGCCATACCGAGAGGCACCCCGACGGCCGCGGCGAGAACGAAGCCGCCGATTACCCGCCAGATGGTGACGCCGATGTCCACGTAGAAGCCGTGCACCACGAGGAGCCGCCAGCCGGAGGCGACCATGGTGATGGGATCAGCGAGGAAGGTGCGGTTGACGAAGCCGCCGATGGTGGCCACGCCCCAGGCGAGGAAGAACAGGACGAAGAAAGCGAGGCCGAGGGCGATCCGCGCCGTCCTCCCGACGGGGACGAGGGGCGTCAGCATCGATGCGGGGCGAGGGCGCCCCGTCCCTCCCTCACTTGATGAAGCGCGTGTCGATGGTGGCGGTGACGTCCGGCACGCTCTTGATGATGCCGAGCTCGAGGAGCAGCTCAGCCGCTTCCTTGCTGAAGGCCTGGAGCTCGCCGTTGAAGAACTTCTGGTTCGCCTCGCGGTTCTGCCAGCGCAAGTACGACTGCGACTTCTCGAACTGCTCGCCCGTCTGCTTCACCACCGCGCCCATGATCTCGAAGCTCTTCTTGGGCTCCTTGGCGATCATGTCCAGCGCCTCGAAGTAGCTGTCGACCATGGCCTGCACGAGCTTGGGATTCTCCGAGATGAACTTGGGTGTGCAGCCGAAGGTATCCATCACCATGGGATAGTCCAGCGTGGTGGCGATGATCTTCCCCGCCTCCGGCTTCTCCCGCACCGTGGAGAGATAGGGCTCGTAGGTCATGGCCGCGTCGTTCTGGCCGGCGAGGAAAGCCTGGGCGGCGGCCGCCGGCTCCAGGGTCGCCACCTTCACGTCCTTCACGGAGAGCCCGTTCTTCTTGAGCATCCAGGCGAGGGTGAAGTAGGGCGCGGTGCCGGGAGCGGAGGCGGCCACCGTCTTGCCCTTGAGGTCGGCGATCTTGCCGATGGTGTTGCGCACCACCATGCCGTCGGCGCCGTAAGACTTGTCGAGCTGGAGCACCTGCTTGGTCGCCACCCCGTTGGCGTTCCACACCACCCACGTCTCCACGGTGGTCGCCGCGCACGGCACGTCGCCGGAGGCGATAGCGAGGTGCCGGTCTTTCTGGGGAATGAACTTGATGGTCACGTCCACGCCGTGCTTCTTGAAGATGCCTGCCTTCTCTGCGAGGGAGAGAGGGGCGAAGCCCGTCCATCCACTCATGGCGATGGTGACCTTGGGCAGATCCTGAGCCGGCACAGCCGCGGCCAGGGTCAGAGCGAGGACACCTGAGACGAGAGACGTGAGGGCGCGCATCCGCATTCCTCCTGGGCGATTCGTGGGCACGCGGGCACCGGCGCGGCGCGGCTGCGACGGCGCCCCGAGGATACTACACGCGGCGCCGCGATCCAGCCTCGACTGTTCACGAATGCAGCCCGTGTGACCGGGGCGGGTGGCGTCGGGGGCGGCGGAGCTCTCCCGCTGCGTCACCCACTCGCCTGAATCGCCGCCCTCCGGCGGCGCACAGGCTTCGGGGGTCCCACTCTGCCGGAGAGCTCCCCCGCCCTCGACGACGGCCCCGCCCCGCCTCGCGCTTTGTGTGTTCGTGAATCGTCGAGGCTAGCTCTCGTAGATGCGCTTGAGCTCACCCTCCGCCCAGCGCACGGCGTCTTCGGGCGTGCTCCCCTGCGCCGCCTTGGCGTACATGTCGGTGATGATGTACTTGGTGTAGACGAGCGTGGCCTTGGCGCTGGGTGGTCCCGCATAGCCGAGGGCGCGCGAGCCGCGCGCGGCCGTCTTGAAGGGACGCATCGCCTCGTCCACGCTCTCCCACATCTTGCTGCCCTCCCAGTACGAGTTGGCTCCCGTGGCATAGCCACCCTCGAGCTCGAACCACCGCGCGTACTGCTCCCGGGTGTGGAGCCACTTGACCAACTCCTTGGCCGCCGCCACGTGCTTGGACTGCTTCATGATGGTGGTCGAGTAGGTCACGTGGTAGGTCGGGGTCGGGCCGAGCGGTCCGTCGGGATAGCGGAAGTGACCGATGTCGGGCCACAGAGGCTGACCCTTCTCGTCCTTGATGTCGGGTCGGCGCCTGGCCAGGATGAAGATGCTCCCGCCGTTGAGGGTGGCCGCGATCTCGCCGGCGTGAAAGGCCCGGTTGTTCGTGGTGTCGTCCCAGGCGAGCCCGCCCTCGTCGCACGCGTCCTTCCAGAAGGCGGTCATCCACTTGACGGCCTCCACGGTGTTCTTCGAGTTGAGCGTCACCCTCCTGCCCGTGCCATCCGTCTCGGCGCCGCCGAAGGTCCAGGTGAGCGGATAGGACCAGGTCGGCGCGTCGTTGACGGTGTGCCCGAGGGTCTGCCCGACGGGCTTGCCCTTCTTCTTGAGGAGGACGCCGATCTTGCTGTACTCCTCGAGCGTCTTGGGCGGCTCCATGGCGCCCACCTCGGCGAACCACGACTTCCGGTAGTTCACGAGGGCGGGAGTGATGCAGTGGGGCAGCCCCAGCCAGCGATTCGCGTCGCGTGCCGCGGCCTCGGACTGCGCGTAGAACTTCCCCTGGTCGCGCTCCTTCCACTCGGCGAGGTCGGACATGTCGGCGAGAGCCGGCGCGTAGAGATGCGGCCAGTTGTGGAGCATCTGGACGATGTCGGGTCCCGATCCAGACTGGATGGCCGCGGTGATGCGCGTTTGGAGATCGTTCTCGTTGATCGTCTCAAGGCTCACCTCCATCTTCATCTGCCGGCCGTACTCCGCGAGCTGGCGCTTGAGCTCGGCTTCGCCCTGCGGGATGAAGTCCACCCGGGAGAGGAGGTGGAGCCGAGTGGTCTGCGCGCGGGCGGGCGCCCGCCCGGAGGCGAGGATGCCCGCCAGTCCCGCCCCGGCGCCCGTGAGCCACTGCCTGCGACCGATCATGTCGAATCCTCCTTGGCGAAGCCGCCACCTAGCTCGCGGAGGCCTGCGCACGGATCTGCTCGAGGAGCTGGCGCGCGCGCGGATCGCCGGGCGCATTGGCCACGAGCTGTTCGGCAAAGGGCAGCGCGCGTTTCCACTGGCGGCGCTGTGCGTAGAACACGGTGATGGCGTAGGCGATGTCGCTGTCGCGCGGATCGAGCTGGAAGGCCTGGAGCAGGGCCGCCTCCGCGTCGCGATCCCGGCTCAGCCGGTCGAGGGCGAGGCCCAGGTTGTAGCGCACCCGTGCCCGACCCGGGATCAGTCGCGCGGCGGTGGCGAGGGCATCGGCGGCCTCGGCGAGCCGCTTGTCCTCCGCGAGGAGGAGACCGAGCGAGTAGTAGAGCTCGCCCTCGCCGGGCGTACGCGTGATCCCCTCGCGCAGGACGCGCTCCGCGTCCCGATTACGCCCGGCCGCATTGTAGAGGGCAACGAGGTTCGCGCGGGCGGGGCCGAAGTAAGGATCCATGCGCAGCGCGGTCAGGTACTCGGCCTCCGCGAGATCGCGCTTCCCCTGGCTCGCGTAGAGCACGGCGAGGTTGAGATGGCTCGCCGGCATGTCGGCCATGGCGTTCTGCGCCTCCACGAATTCCGCGGCCGCCGCGTCGAAGGCCGCGCGCTGCCCGCGGTCGAAGCGCTCCGGCGGCACCGAGGCGAGCACGCGCGCGGCCTCGATGCGCACGGCGCGCGTGGCGTCGTTGAGGAGAGGGACGAGGGCGGCCAGGCGCTCCGCGGGCGCCGTGCTCTCGAGGGCGGCCACGGCGGCGACCCGTACAGCAGGGTCGGGGTCCCTCAGAGACGGAGCAAGCGCGTCGGTCCCCTCGCCGGGATAGCCACGAAGGAGACCGAGGGCGGTAGCGCGTACGATGGCGGGGATCTCCCGGTCGCGGGCCACCGCCACGATGCCGGGTGCGGCGTCGCGCGCGCCCGCGCGCGCCGGCGCAAAGGTGAGCGGCCACTCGAGCCCGCGCGGCCGCTCGGCGCCGTGCCACTTCTCGATGGTGGCGGCGGCCCACTGGTTGGTCCGGTCGCGATGGCAGCCCGTGCACGCGTTGGGGGTGCCGAGAGTGAGCGAGAGATCCGGGCGAGGCGGCCGCAGGGTGTGGTCGCGGCGCGGGTCCACCACCATGTACTCCTTGCTCGGCATGTGGCAGTTGACACACTGGCTGCCCGGCGAGCCGGCGCGGTGGAAGTGATGGGCGGGCGAGTCGTAGAGCTTGCCCGCGAGGGTAGGAAAGCGGGGATTGGCCGCAGGGCGATGGCACTGCGTGCACAGCAGATTGCCCTCGGCCTTGATCCCGCCGCGATGGGGATCGTGACAGTCCGTGCAGCGCACGCCGCGCTGGTACATCTTGCTCTGGCGGAACGACCCGTACTCGTAGTCCTCGGCGAGCTGCTGGCCGTCGACGTGATAGAGATCCGCCCGGAGGGCCTCTGGCTTGAACGTGTCGTAGAGCGGGCGACCGGGATGCTCGCCGGCCGCGATGCGTCCGCGCCGCGAGTGGCAGGTTGCGCAGGCGTCGACCTCGTAGCGCGAGTCGGCGGCCCTGAATGCGACGACGAGGCCCGTCGACCCGCTGTGGCCGCCCTTGCGCGCCCACTCGACGTGGCGGGCGCCGGGGCCGTGGCAGGCCTGGCATCCCACATCGATCTCGCTCCACTTGCTCTGATAGGTGTCCGCCGCCGCGTCGTATCCCTTCTGGAAGTCCGTGGTGTGGCACTCCGCGCACATGAGGTTCCAATTCTGGTAGCGCCCCGTCCAGTGCAGCGGATCGTCGGGCGCGAACTTCTCGTTGGGATAGAGCGAGAACCAGCGCTTCCTCCCCACGTCCCAGGCCACGGTGAGGCTCTGGAGCCGCCCGCCGGGAAACTCCACCAGATACTGCTGGAGCGGCGCCACCCCGAAGGTGTACTTGATCTCGAAGTCGCCGGGCTTGCCATCGGCGCCCTCGGTGCGCACGAAGAACTTGCCGTCGCGCGTGTAGAAGCGCGAGAGCTGGCCAAGGTGGGTGAAGCTCGCGTCACGGAAATCGCCGAGCACGGTGTCCGCGGTGGCGAGCTGCATCGCCTGCTGGTGATGCGAGCCCCGCCACTCGCGCGACTGCGCGGCGTGGCACTCTGCGCAGATGCGATCACCCACGTAGGCCACCGGACGCGCCGTAGCGCCCCGATACAGGCGGGTGTCTTGCACGTACCACCAGCCCAAGGGGATGAGGGCGGTGAGGAGGATGACCGCGGTCATGATTCCCCAAATCATCCAGCGGCGCCGTACGCGCCGTAGCGGCGACGCCGGCTTTGAGCGGGCGGGCCGACTCAGACGGCGCGCTCTTCTTCGGCGAAGCGCAATAGGGCCAGGCCCAGGGCGATCACCACGGGGCCCAGCACGATGCCGATGGTGCCGAAGGCCGCGAGGCCGCCCATGAGGCCCAAGAGGACGGGCAAGGTCGAGATCTGCGCCCGTCCCGTCACCACAAGGGGCCGCACGATGTTGTCGACGAGGGAAACCACGACCATGCCCCAAAAGACGAGGAAAGCGGCGGCTCCCAGGCGCCCATCCACGGCGAGCGTGATGGCGGCGGGCACCCACACGAGGGAGGAGCCGACCAGGGGCACGAGCGCGGCGAGCGAGGCGACGACGGTGAAGAACACGGGCGAGGACAGCCCGACGAACGCGAAGCTCAGCCCCACCAGGGTCCCCTGCACCAGCGCGGTGAGCAGCGTGCCAAAGGCCACGGCCCGCGTGATGGCGGAGAGATGGCCGGCGAGATCCGCCTTGCGCTGCGGGCTCAGGGGCACGAGGCGCGATAGACGGGCCGCGGCGGCGCGGCCGTCACGCAGGAAAAAGAAGAGGAGGAACAGGGTGAGGCCGACCTCGAAGAGGAGGCCCACCACACCCGCCACCACCGCGCCGCTGGAGGCAAGGACGAGGGAGAGCAGCGACCGGCCGCCATCGAGCAGCCAGGTCCGAAGCTGGACGGGCGGTACGGGCACGAACTTGCCGATCCATCGAAGGACCTGATCCAGGGCGGGCACCTGAAGGAGGTCGCTCGGCTCGGCGATGCGGTAGCGTTCGGCGAGACGCTCGAGCCGGCTTAGGAGTTCCGTCGCCTGTCCCGCGAAGATGATCCCCGTCACCACCGCGGGGATGAGCACGAAGAGCGCGCCCGCCACCGAGAGGATGAGGGCGGCCAGGCCCGGTCGGCCGCCGAGCTTCCTGGACAGGAGGTCATTGAGGGGGCTGATGAGCAAGGCGAGAAGACCCGCCCACAAGATCGACTCGAGGAAAGGCCGGAGGATGGCGAAGAGGGCCACCGCCAACAACCCTCCCGCCACCAGCCAGAATACCCTCGCGTAGAAGCGGCCCTCCTCCGCCTCACCCATGCAGAGCTACTTGAGCTTGATGTCGAGCCCCTCTCCGGCCGCCGTGAGCTTCACGCCGGTCTGGGTGCTGTGGAGCTCCATCACCACGCCGTTCTGGTTCTTGAGGGTGATCACGCCCATGCCGCCGCCTACCGCGGCGCCGGCCTCGGCCGCCGCGTAGTTCCCCGAAAAGTCCTCGACCTTCGCGAGGTGATAGACCTTGCCGCGCGCGCTCACCTTGGAGACGCCGAGATCGATCACGCTCAGCCCCTTGACGCTGAAGGTGTACGTCTTGCCCTTGTATTGGAGCTTGCCATCGCCCCAGTTGACGCCCACGCCGAGGGCCACCGACTTGCTGTCCATCGACACCGTGCCGGAGGGCTTCTCATCGGCCGCCGCGAGGCCGCTGACGCACACGAACGTCGCTATTACCACCCAGATCCACGCTCGCTTCATCGCTCTCTCCTCTCGGGGGTTGGAAAAATTTGTTGCCGCTGGAGTGTAACACGAGGCGAGGTATAGTACCGTCCATGACCACCTTTCCTCTCGCTCTCGACGGCATCCGCGTCATCGATCTCTCGCGTGTCATCGCTGGACCGTGGTGTGGAGCGCTTCTCGCCGATCTCGGCGCGGATGTGATCAAGGTGGAAGATCCCGGCGGCGGTGACGAGTCGCGCACATGGCCACCCCACAAGGATGGCGAAGCGGCCGCCTATCTCCTTTTCAATCGCAACAAGCGCGGCCTCCAGCTCGATCTCAAGCAGCCGGAGGCGGTGGAGGTGGTGAAAGCCCTCGTGGCGTCGGCGGACGTGGTCATCGAAAACTTCCGCACGGGCACCATGGAGAGCTTCGGTCTCGGGTACGACGCGCTGGCCGCCATCAACCCGCGCCTCATCTACTGCTCGGTCTCCGCCTTCGGCCGCACGGGGCCGAGGAAGGACAGCCCGGGCTACGAGGCGCTGCTCCAGGCCTTCAGCGGCATCATGTCGATCACGGGGGAGCCGGAGGGGCCGCCGGTGCGCTCGGCCGTCTCGTTCCTCGATCTCACCACCGGCATCCTGTGCACGCTCGGGATCTGCGCGGCGATCCTTCAACGCGAGCGGACGGGGCTCGGTCAGCGCGTGGACGGCTCGTTGCTCGAGACCGCATTGAGCCTGCTCGCCTATCACGCC